>CAZEAL010000204.1:0-6009 GCA_964510265.1 uncultured Candidatus Saccharibacteria bacterium | reverse complement strand
AAACCGCACAGTATCGCAATTATATGGAGTTTTGAATGTACCATCTTCTATGCATAAAGGTCAATTTCCCGGGCATTCCTATGTAGTAATAGATAAAGACGGAGTCGTTAAATTCGTAAAAGATGATGTTCAGATGGGAATAAGAAACAATGAGCTGGCAGCCGCACTTGAGAAATAGCGAAGTACTTTAATCATATTACACTAAGTTTATACTCCGCATCCCGCTCCCCCACTTGTCTTTGGTAATAAATCGGGAATTTTGGCGATTTCTGATTTAACATTTTTGGACCAGTTTGAAATAGCTGAGTAGTCATACCCTAGAATAACTTCGGGATTTACTTCTTTCCAATCGGTATTTTTATTTATTTTAAAGAATAGTGCTGTTTGTATATACTGCTGCGGAAACCAGAAAGAATTAAATGCCAGTGCTTCTTTATATAATTCCTCTTCATCTAATCCTGTAGCAGCACCTAATTGAAGCACTCCCAAAAGAGCTGACCCGTGATTGCAATCCTGAAAGAATGTTGAATTGTTACAGCACGGTCTGTATGTGTTCTGAGCAATCTTGGTGACTAGAGCTTCCTGTTCAGGTGTTAAGGGAACGATTTCAAATTTATTAAAATATGCCCCGCCGTTTTGTTCTTTACCCAAATTCCAACCTCCTGTGGAAGCAAAATTAAAAAGAGACGTGCCGTTTACAGGACTATTTTTGTTTGTTGACATATAGTTGGAAAGTCCGATTGGCCAAAGAAGATTTATATAATAATTAGCATTTTCTCTGGTAAGTAATATTGGTTGATCTTTTGGCTCATCAAATACTAATCTTAGTTCTTCAGGTAAACCACCTCTGCTCTCATAAAGATTTTCGAATTTTTTCCTGTCTATAACTCCGTTTTGAACCAGTTTCAAAACTGCGTTTCCAAGTACTATTTTGCTTTGGAATCCTGATTCTGAAAGAACCTGTTTTACAACCTCGTCATATAAGGGAGTTTCAGATTGTGAAGTAGTTTGTTTTGATGTTTTATTGTTCGATGTAAATGTGGTTTCACTTCTTGTGTATATCCCGGCTATTAAAGGATCCGTTTTAATCATTTCCCACCCATATTTTCCAAGTACAATAATCGTTAAGAGTGCTGCAATGTTTATGAAAATGGCTTTACTTCCAAAAGAAATATCTTTCGGAGGAGGACAACTGGAATCACCGCAATTAGTTCGTTTCAAATCTCTAAATGTTAAGTGAACTGGTAATGCTAGAAATACAACTGAAGCAGCTTTTAGTTCTAAACCCTGTAAAGGAAATGCCGCTAAGCCTGCGGTTATTCCAATTGCGGAAAGTATTAAGGAACCACAAACAGGACAGGCTGAAGCAGCCACCCCAAACAGAGAACCTAAACCAGTGCTTGTTTGACTTCTTAAATTTGGAAATCCATACTTTTTAATTCTATAAACTAAAAGTGAAATATTTAAGCCAAAAAGCAAAATAGCTACTACAGTCAAAATTATATAAGTCCAAAGGTATATTGGTTCCGACTTTGTATTGTTAATAAAATTGGCCAGTGTGGTATTAAGCTGCAGTGACCAATAAAGTAATATGATCATTGCCAGCGACCCTAATACACCTATTAGAATAAAAAAAACATATCCACCAACTGTACCAATATTTTTTTTCTCATTTTCTTTCATAATTTTATTTCTGCAGCTTGGAACGACCTCTGCTTGAATACTGAATAAGTATATCTTACAATGTGTAGTATATGTCAAGAAATTGTAAGGTTTGGGAGAGACTATCTCTTAAATAAAATGAAAAAAGCTAGCTCATATAACTTAGGACCGCTAGAGCAAGAAGTTATGGAATGTATCTGGCATACTGGAAAATGTGCCGTTTCCGACGTTTATGACTGTTTAAAACAAAGAAAGCAAATCGCGTACACTACGTTAATGACAATTATGACAAGACTCGCTGAAAAAGGTTTCTTATCAAGAGAACTTGTAGGAAAATCATACTTATACTCCCCTGTTGAGAGTAAAAATCAGACGATTAAAAATATTATTTCTAAAGTTATGGAATCAGTTGTTGATAAATTTGGGTTTGAGGCCATAGCTTATTTTTCTGAAGAATTGGAAAAATTTCCCAAAAAGAAATAGTATGAGATCTTCTTTAAAGCATATATTGGTGATTTTGTTTTTATCTTTAATTTCTGTAATTTTGTTACTTGGTTTGTTTAGCAAATATTCTATTGAGGTATTAGCTCATTTTCACGAAAAATGCCAAGAGATTTCTAGTTTAATCTGGCCGCCGAATACACACACCATAGGACTGGGTGTATTAATAATAACGGTTTTGTCGTCAATTGCAGTTACTTTTAAAACATTTTTTTCGTTTCTAAAAACCAAACGAAAGATTGAAAATTTGTTAGTTCATAAACTTTCTGTCATGCCGGATAAAATCCTACATTCTAAAAAGATTGTTGAGCATTTAGATTCCTTAGTTATAGTGGAAAATAATAAATGCGCCGCTTTCAGTTACGGGTTTTACAGACCTAAAATGGTTTTGTCTACAGGACTAATTAATTCGCTTAACGCCAAAGAACTTGAGGCGGTTATTTTGCATGAGTTACATCATTTAAAATATGCGCACGTTCCACTTATATTTATTATGGAAATTATTAAATCGTCATTGTTTTTTATTCCGTTATTATCAGTCTATATACAGCGTTTGAGGCAAAACTTTGAAGAGGAGGCAGATAAAACTGTTATAAAGATTCAGGGAAGTCCAGAGTTCTTGGAAAGAGCGTTTGATGTATTCTACAGTAAGAATGCTCTTAATTTTAGGTTTGTAGCACCATTTTCAGCCAGGTTTTCGAAAAATTCCAAAAAGGTAGGTAAAAGAGCAGTTTTTTCGACATTTTTTATTTTATTAGTATTTATTGCCCTTTATATTTACCCAACTACTAC
Organism: uncultured Candidatus Saccharibacteria bacterium; assembly: GCA_964510265.1. Lineage (GTDB taxonomy): Bacteria > Patescibacteriota > WWE3 > UBA101185 > UBA10185 > 2-02-FULL-38-14. The sequence continues at coordinate 3,054 of CAZEAL010000204.1, read as the reverse complement.
ACACGCGAAAGATTTTTCTTTAAGTTTGGACAACTCAATTTGTTCGCAAAATCAATGCAGCAGTAGAAGCCACTGCAATCCCAATATAAAAGCCTTTTCGTATAGTAATTTTTATAACTATACACCCATCTCACTGGTGTCCTCTGAGTAAATCTATTGACATAATTATTTATAAACTACTACAATATGTAGTATAATTTTAATAAGGAGGTTAAAAATGATAGAAGAAAATCAACAACCTAACACGCTTAAACACTTTAGAGCTAATAATTTTATAGTGGTATTCCTCATATTTCTTTTAATAGGAGCGTCTTTTTTTATTGGAGTTCTATATACTAAGGTTCAAGGTTATGAAAGTGGTGCTGGCGGTTCCCGTCCTGTTACCGCGGGGAATAATAATGTGCCTTCCGCACCTTCAGTAGCACCAAGAGAGCTTACAGCTGGTGATATAAAACCGATTGGTAAAGACGATCATATTCAGGGAAATCCTAAGGCTAGAATTGCTCTTATAGAATATTCTGACTTGGAATGTCCTTTTTGCAAAAGGTTTCACCCGACTGCAAAACAAGTAATATATACCTATAAAGATGATGTTATGTGGGTGTACAGACATTTTCCGTTGGACCAGATTCACCCCAAAGCTGATAAGGAAGCCGAAGCAACAGAATGTGCTTATAAATTAGCAGGTAACGAAGGATTTTGGAAAATGACTAACAAAATATTTGAAGTCACACCGTCAAATAACGGTTTGGACCTTGCAACGTTACCTGATTTGGCGAACGAGATTGGAATAAATAAGGTGTCTTTCAAGAGTTGTTTGGATTCAGGGGAAATGGCAGCCCATGTAGAAGATGACTTCCAATCGGGTATAAAAGCCGGGGTAACAGGTACTCCCGGAAACATACTGTTTGACACAAAAACTGGTGAAATTAGAATTATTCCGGGTGCTGTCCCCTTTGATCAGATGAAACAGGCAATTGATGAGTTATTAAAAAGTTAGAACATAGTGTGATAGAAAGCAGCTCACAAGTAAATTTGATAGTAGCATTTACTGGAGGTGTCCTCACTTTCTTTGCATCCTGTCTATTGCCTTTAGTACCGACATATATTGCATATCTTGCAGGTACTACGCTGTCAGAATTAGCAGACGGTAAAAAAAGCGGGAAATATAAAAGTACTATTTTTTATAATTCAATTGCTTTCGTACTTGGTTTTTTGTTGGTTTTTATGATTTTTGGATTAACTGCCTCTACTTTAGGTTATCTTTTCAATTCTTATAGATCTATAGTTCAAAGAATTGGAGGTGTTGCAATTTTAACATTGGGTTTATTCGTTTTAGGTGCTATTAAGCCATTTGCACTTCTGAAGGAAAGAAAATTAAATCTTTTAGTCAATTTAACAAGATTTAAACTTGTAAATTCTTTTTTGCTTGGGGTGACTTTCGGTTTTGCATGGACCCCGTGTATTGGCCCTGTTTTAGCTTCAATCCTATTTTGGGCAAGCCAATCTGAAACTATATTGAAAGGCACTGTTCTACTGCTTGTTTTTGGACTAGGAATGGGAATACCGTTTATTTTGTTTGGATTTTTATCGGAAAAACTTCTTCCGGTTATTAAAAAATTCGAATATATAACCCGTGTTTCTCAAGTGTTGTCCGGTATTATTCTCATCTTAATGGGGTTGGCACTTATGGCCGAAAAGGTTGAATTTATATCTATGCAAATTATTAATTTATTTGGTTTAAGATCTTTATTATAATTATAAGCAACAACAGTATTCCAATGCGCTTGCATTTTATACTGGATAGCTCTATATAATTAGAAAGTTTTATATGAGTAAAAAATATTCACAAACAATAAATGAAAAATGGATTATGTTTTTTATTGGATTTCTAACATTATTCGTATTCATAGGAATTATACTTCTTGCTTCCGGGCAGGAAAGTAAAAATAATTTACCATTAGCAGGAGAGAGTACTCCTGAGATTGGCAGAAATCACGTTCCCAGAGGGCAAATGGAAGATGTTAACGACCCTCCCACAAACGGAGACCACTATGGTGACGGTGTTGCTGGTCCGGGGATTCATGATAATGAAGTGGAAGATGGTTTAATGGTTCATAGCTTGGAACATGGGGCTGTAACGCTAAATTACGACCCGGAAAAACTTGATGAGAATCAAATTAATAAGTTAAAGGAAATTTTTGATAATATGTTCAGAGGAAAGAAAATGATGATGCCCAGAATAGGAATGAGTGCTCCTGTGATAATGGTTTCTTGGGGGCAGATGCTAAAGCTGGAAGATATTGACGAAGACAAAATGTTGGAATTTATGACTAATAATAATGATCGGGGGCCTGAGAAGGTTTTAATGTTTTGAAATAATATTATAAAGTCATTAAAAAATAGTTGCTAGCTGATAAAGTCAAATTGCTGTAGATGTATAACAACACTATGATTCAAGAATTACAACCCTATAAAGTAGTGCCTTACTGTTGCCTGTATTTGTAATGCGATACCCAAGTTTGTGTTTTATATATAAACTATCTCCGGTATTCAAAATATCAGTCGTATACTTATCGTCAACTTCCAGTGGTGGACTTTCCAGTGAAATAACCACTTCCTCGCTTGAGTAGTGCTTAATATAATTAGGTTCTAAATTGAATGTACCTTTTGCATCAATTTCTATTGTTTCAATCATATATTTAAAATTCTTATCATTAGATATTTCATGTGTAATTTTTGTACCATAAGTTAAATTTTGACGGTTTCCATGTAATATTTTTATATTCCCCGGAACAGTTTTATATTCATTGTCATGAGGTAAAAAGATACGTGACTCTACTACTGGTTTAACTGCTATTGTGACTACCGGTGTGGATGAATTATTTTTTATGGTGTGTTGCACTATAGCGGGAACATATAAAACATCGCCGAAGTTTAAATTAGTAGTTTTAATTTCTCCATTGTCGTAATATTTTAAAGCCAACGGACCAAGAGTTAAAACATATTCCGGATGCAAATTATGCTTATGAAAAGGTTGCTGATATCCACCGG
>CAZEAL010000203.1:0-2337 GCA_964510265.1 uncultured Candidatus Saccharibacteria bacterium | reverse complement strand
AAATGATCTTTTTTGATCAGACCCGCTGCTGTAATTAAACTCGCTGTGAAATTGAGTTCTTTCAAATAAATTATCGGCGGTAATTTCCTCGTTATAAGCGGCTAAAAATGTCGGACCGGTTACCCTTAGTAAACTCTGCACAAATGCCAGGTCAACCGCCAGTACACCGTCAAAATGCTCGCCGTTTAATCTATAAAACAAATTATCTATATCTTGGGCAGAATTCGGAAAATTCGGATTCCAGTTTGCATTTCTTATATAAAACCTCGTTTCTTTTAAAAAGTTTTCAATGGGTTTTGGCGGAGCGACCTTTATATTTCTCACGTCAAGTTGTCCGTCCGGATTATAGACATCGTCTATCGTCAAAGATTTAATCTTACCTTTTTCCAGCTCTAAAATTGCATAGGAACCTATAAATCCACCCGTCGGCCTGATTTCATTTGAATTTTGAAATAAAATTAAATATTTTTTTATTTCATCCGAACCTAAAAGCTCCGGTACAGATTCCGTTGCCGACAAAAGCACGTATAAGCCATCGGAAACACTGTTTATCATTTTTTCATATTCTAATACGTTTGAGATCAAACTTTGTGGAAGTGCATTAATGTCGGTGTTCTTTATGTTTGCCAGAGCCAGCTGCAGATTGTTTTTTGCTATTTCAATATTTACTTTCGCCTGGTCAAAATCTTCATCAACTAAATATTTATTCGAATTCGGTTTTATAGTTTCCCAAATTTGATTAAATGGGTTTGCAGCTTTAGACAAATTATAAGCCGACTTGGAAAAGTATGATGCGGAAGATAGAAGACCGTTTATAGAATCATGCTGTTCGGATCTGCTGAGAATTTTAAATATCCACTTAATTTTAGAAAAAGAATTCTGCGCTTTTGAAAAACTAATATAAGCTTCATTTGCTTTGTTCTTAGAGGCTTCAGAATCCAGCTGGGTTACCAAAGTAGGAATTTGCTCCAATGATTTTACGGCCGCCTTAACGGTGAAATAAGTTTGACCTACGGGTAATATAATAAAAATCAAAATAAAAGAAAGTAGTATAGATATGGGAATTAAAATCCTATTATTAAATCCAAAAGACATTCTAGGAAAATTAATTTTCAAACCCAAACCATTTTTTTCCTTATATTCCTGTTGAGAGAAAGCACTCTCTTTAACTTCAGCCAATGATGTAATTCCCTGTTTTACTTCCACAGTCTGAGGTGTCATTTCCTGAACAGGCGCCAATGAACTTACGGCAACTTTAGCCTTTAGCTTTTCCTCAATTAATTTTGAAGGTTTGAAGGTATTTTCATTAACGTTATAACCGAAAGCTGTCAGTGTTTTAATCAAACCTGTTCTAAATGGAATCTTCGCTTCCCACTTTAAAATTTCCAAGTTCTCTCTATCTGGCGATTTAACATCAAAAAAATTGAAGCTTGACGGTTCGGGCTTGAACTTAATATCTACACCTCCATCAGCTAAACTCTTTAATAAATAAGCTATTTCTAAACTTGAAAATGGTTCATTCCCGACTAAATTAAAAATCTTGCCTTCGGTATTCGGGCCAAACAATGACTTGACCAATCCGGATACTACGTCAGAAACAAACAAATAATACTGCTTTTTAGAACCGTCACCAAAAACAGTCAAATTCTTTTTATTAACCATATCGTTCAGCATACTGCCTAAATTTCCCGAGGCGCTAAAATCCATTTTCGGTCCATACACTTCGGGAACTCGCACAATTCTTGCATTTACCGTATTTTTCTTAAAATATTCCCAAACCAAAGCTTCAGCGTATCTTTTCGCTTCAGTTAAGGAGAATTTCTTTTCTTCTTCATTTGTACCCCCGAAATATTTATTTAAATCAACAGGAGACATCATTCCCTGATAAACGTCTATTGTGGAGGCGAGTACAAATTTTGCCTGCGATTTTGTCGCAAGGTCTAACAGGTTTTTAGTACCTAAGGCATTAGTCAACAATGCGTCTAAATTGACGTCGCTTTGATTAAACAGGTATGATTCCAATCCTGCCAAGTGGAAAATATAATCAACGGTCCCTATTTCTTCGGGAAGCCCCCTGCTAATATCAACATCAAAAAGTGCGAATTTCGGATTATTTAGTAAATGTTCTACGTAGTTACGTTTACCGGTTTTAAAATTATCCAATACTACAACTCTCGCATCCTTCAATAATAAAGTTTCAGCTAAATGAGATCCTATAAACCCGGCTCCGCCTGCTATTAATACCGTTGGTGCAAGGGCAGTCTTTTGTATAACTTGTTTCTGAACGGGCATTACATTAAGTATATTTTTATATGGGTATATTTACAAGATTTAATG
>CAZEAL010000202.1:0-13691 GCA_964510265.1 uncultured Candidatus Saccharibacteria bacterium | reverse complement strand
AGCCATGTAAAACAAAATTCCGGGCATAAGGGCAGTTCCTCCGCATAATATTACTCTATTTATATTAACGTTGGGGTTGTGGGATGTAAAGAATATTTTAGATCTTTTTACTTCCATCACGACATTATCAAATATAGGTTTTAAAATGTTAAATATTTTACCTTCCGCGTGGTTAGGGTCCAATCCATATGCTTTCTTGTACTCTTCAGCCTGGTTATAATCTAAACCCAAAGACTGCTGAATTGATCTGGTCAGTATGTCTCCTCCAAAGGGAATGCTTCTTGTAAATCGTACAAAACCCCTATAAGTTATAATAATTAGAGAACTGCTGACGCCTATATCAATTATTATGCTAGCCGAAGGTCTTTCTTCGCTGTCACCCAAAATCCTTCCCACCGAAAGCGCTTCGGGTTCCATACCCTTAGGCGTTAAATGAGCCATTCTTAATATTTCAACGTATTTTTCCAAAATAGACTTTTTGGCAGCTACCAGTAAAACATTTATTTTGTTTTTATCATCGAGATCGGGATCGATTTTTTGGTGAGACAAATTAACTTCTTTAAGGGGCATCGGAATATATTGTTCCGCCTCAAAACGGATGGAATTATCCAGATCTTTGTCGTTCATTAAAGGCATTTTGATAACTCTCATAAATACCTGATGCTCGGGCAGGGCAGTAACTACGTTTTGAGTCGTAAAACCTGTTTCATTGAAAAACTCTCTAACTGCATTCGCATAATTAACTAAATCCTCTTTGTTATCACCTTCAATATTTATTTTAGGATTCTCATAAATTCCATATTTTAACAGCGTAATCTTCCCTTTATTGTTTTCTATTTCCACTGCTCTAAAGTTATTTTTTCCAAGGTCTAAACCTATTATAGGCATGATTAAATGTTACCTTATTAACAATTTATTAACAACATATTCAATTAGAAAGCGCATCGGTAGTTGACTTTTGATAAATAACATAATCAAATTGCGTAGGCATGTGATATAAAGTTTTTGTCACCTCAATTTTTCTTACCTGCTCAGAAACTACACCTTCGGATGTTATTAATATCCCCTGCGCAGGAATAGTTGCCCCCAAAGACGCAACTATGTTTAGCGTCACATCATTATAAAACGACTTCAACCTTAATATTCCGGGAGACATTTTACCGGCAACATCAAAGCAATTTTGATACCCAAATTGAGCAGATGTTTCGGAAAATCCATTATCTGCATGGGTAGATCCTAAGGAATTATACGAATACGCGTCTGCACTATAACTTCCCAAAGCCCCGTAAACAAATGAAGCGGTTACTGAAGGCAATTCACCGCCCGGATTATTCCAGCAGACAGTAATATCTGTATTATCCGGATATCCGCTCAAACTCACTTCACCCGAATTGTCTCTTTTAAGAAACAAATTGAAGTCACTGATGGAATTACCCAGGTAGCTCAAAGTTACATTAGCTTCAGCATTAACACCGTCCGAACCTGTAATCAACAGATAACAGTCCGAACCACAATTCCCTGAACTTATATAATTTTCTAAAGTTTCTGTAGGGAGAAGCAGAATTCTTTCCACTGCAGCTTCCGCAACAGCAAGTGCTCTTGAGGATGAATCAGATTCGGTAATATTTCTCACGTTTGTGATATACCTTAAGGAAATTGTTACACCTAATAACAAAGATATAACCGCCAAAAACACGATTATTACTAATGTCTGTCCTTTCTCGTTAGTCACCCTAGTAAGTTCCCCGCACTACCAACGTATTATCAAAAATAACACTACCGGTTTGAGACACACCGAAGGCTCCGACTTGTGTAAATTCCAAATGTATTTTTACCACATCCGGACCACCGGCAGCCTTAGTTATTTTAAAACAATCGTTACCGGGAACCAGCGTATTACAAGTTACATTAACACCTCCTACAAGTGACGTGTTAGTAACATTAGTATAATTAGAACATGCCCCCGGAATACCACCGCTAGTGGAAGCCCAGCCTCTTTGAAGCACTCCAGCTCCACTGTAAGTCACCCGATAACATATTAATTTAGTTGCATCGCTATTTAAAAAAAACAAAGTGGAAGCACCGCTGCCGTTGACATATGGCAAAATAGTATACGAAGCATTTCTGATTTCTTTTTCCAATTTAAATGACGCAAAATTTGCATTTTGCTCTATTTCATTCTGAACCTGGGTCTTAGTATAACTGCGAACAAGTGAAGCAATTACATCACCTGTAACTCCAACAGAAATAGCCAGTAGAGAAACGACTAAAAGAAGTTCAATTAAAGTGAACCCTGCAGATTTATTATTATAAGGGTTCTTCCTTAAATATCTATATAATTTCATATCAAAAAACTACCTCCAATTAGACAAATCTGTGTATACGTTTGTCCGTTTTGTAACTCCGCCTATCTCCCATCTTGTGGCAACGGAAATTCTTATCACATTATCTGTTGTTGAAACTACATCTAAATTAACCGGGTCGGATATAGTAAACGACCTCCATAAATTTTCGGTGGGGCGGGTAGCATAATTTGGGTTTGTCTGTTCTTCACCGCTAACCGGAGCCAATGACACATTTATATAACAGGCTGTAGTACAATTAGCAGCTAACAGTCCGCCTACAAATTGCTCCCAGGTGGGGGAATTATCTCTATAAGCTCTTGCTCTTTCCAGTTCTTCGTTCGCTAGCTTTGACCCTCTCAACAATAATTTGCTTTGAAGAGAATTTCTTAAGGTATAAACAGAGAGAGAAACAAGTGAAGTAATTACAACAATAGATATACCTAGTGCAAGTATCACTTCCACTAATCCGATCCCTTTCTCATTATTCGCATTATCTAATTTAATCCTTTTGTCTGTTAATTTATTTAATAGCTTCATGATTTTCAATTACTCGCAATTATCAAACCATTGGCATTCATACCCACATACTTACATGAAGTTGCCGAATCACATATATTTATACAAGTCATACCTGTTAACTGTCCGGCCGGGCATGCGGGAAGCCCAACAAAATTAGCATCCCCGTTTTCTATGCTAAAGAAAAGACATCCCTGAGAATTATTTATTGTTATCGGGCTTACTAAAGGCTGACTATTGCCCTGGTTTGTATATATACCCCCGGGTGTACAACTTGTGTTAAATTCTGAAGCAAAATAAGTATATGAAGATGCTGAAGCACTTGGAATATTTATGCCCCAGTAATTAACACCTGTACTGCTTGCTGTTCCCGTCATTGCTTTATTCTGTACACTTCTTAAATCGCTTAAAAGTATTTGCTGCGCCTGTTTTAAGTTTTGATTTTTTATAAAAGTTGAAAAACTGGGAATTAAAGCTCCTGTTAAAATGGAAACTATAACAACCACAATTAAAAGCTCAACCAGAGTAAAACCATTCTCTGTGATTAAGATGTCATTTCGGATATTTCGGGCAGAAATACTCATAAATTGATTTTAGCATATTAAATAATGCTTAAATTATTACCAATCTCATAAACATCATTATCATCTCCGCCATCATCGATAGAATATTCCGTCAAAACTTCCAACCTCATATTTAGTTCATAACTGTTATCGCTATGCAGATAAGAATAGAAATACGAACTATTATTTAGCGGATCAAGAGGCAATTTAGTTATATTTTCAGACAGATCGGCGTCAATCCAACCTTGCTGAGGATTTTCCAAAGGACCGGAATTGCCCGCCGGTAATATTGTGCTGGTTCTTAAGCTACCGGCCGCCCCCGGATAAGCTCCATTATTTAGCATATATTCATTAATTGCTCTATCAAAATGTTCAGCGTCGGACAATCTTTTATTATCTCTGGCCTTGGCATTTTGGAAGGTAGGGTTAAAATGACCTAATATAAAACCTGAAAGCAAAATAGCTATTGTAGCTACTAGCACAAGTTCCACTAAGGTGATACCTTTTGAATCGATGTTCGATTTTTTCATGGATTTTGAACGCCGTAACAATAGACAGTTGTAGGAATAGCTCCGCAAGAAAATAAACTCCAATTTCTCAAGGTACTGCACAAACTATCATTATCCGAAGTATCTACCTGCATTCTAGCCGTTAAAACATAACTTGCGGCAAGACATGGAGCTCCCCCACATGCAGTAGTTCTATATGAATAAAATGTATTCACACTGCTTTCGCAAGGGTTGGAATTTGTAACGTTTTTAGAAGGATCCTGCGGCAAAGCGCTTATGTAATTGGGAACCACCAAATTAGACAATGCAGTACCTGCAGCGCTGGCATTAACCCATGTAGTTGTTCCAGGATAGCCCCGATAATCCGTAAAATAATTTTCCAGAGCCAGTTGAATCCTTTTTAGATCTCCTTTTCTTGTACCGTCATTTGTTTTTGCTCTGATACCTTGAGGGTTTAAAACAGTTAAAACGACCCCGCTTAAAATTCCCAAAATAATAATCACAATTAAAAGCTCTATCAAAGTGAATCCTTTTATGTTTTGATTTCGGTTTAAGATCGTTTTTTTAAAATTTGATAGCATATTATTTCTTTCACTATTAAAAGTACCACGATTAACAAGGGGTTTCATCATTTTGCGTGCAAGTTAGAAAATCATTTCCGTATGCTCCATCACTGCATTGTCTGGTACAATTTTTTAAAACTTTTCCACCGCAAGCCGGAAGCCCGCCGGTAAATCCTGCGTGCCACCTGCTTACATATTTTATAAATCTACCGGGGGTTGTTGCCATACCTATAGACACACAATCAAAAGTAATAGCGCCTTCGGTAGCAGAAATCTCAGTAATAGGATTGTAGTAATAAGTTCCGGGAAACTCTGTAGTCTGAGTAGGCCAGACACCAATATAATTTAATAAAGTAAGTCTATTCGCACCTGTCGCTCCCAAAGGGTCTCCATTTGCAGTGGTAGCTGGATAAAATCCCTCGGCAGCATAAAAACCTTCTAAACCCTGTGCAAGTTTTTGAACGGTAGCTTGTCTTACCGCATCTTCCGCTCTGGAACGTTGTGTCCTGGTATTTATAATACTCATTGTAAACGCGGCCAAAATACCCAAAATACTTACAACAATCAAAAGTTCCACTAATGTGAAGCCTTTTGTTACCGGATTTAAATCTTTTCTAAATATAAATCTCATAGATTCAAACTTAATCTAAACAATATCCCTCAAAATTCAGATTCGCATTTTGAATGTGGCCTCTTCCCCAAGGAACAAGGCCACCTTAATTTCAAGTAAGAACTTTATATCCTATCACAAGTAGGTGAGCTTGGACTCGTTGCAATACCAAAAGTAACCGGGCATGACCAAAAACCTTCAAGTATGGCTCCAGTTGTTTGTTCCTCAAAAGAATAAATGAACAACCTCTCCGGACTTGCAAATCCTCTGGCTCCAATTCTGAATAGAGTAGGCGATTTGTAATAGACAAAACTACACTGAGCGCCCGGAGCCGCTACTTCGTTGTACCCTGTAGCACCGCAGTTAGCAGGGTTATCCAGTGCTGTGACTCTAAACAAACAAGAACCTGTAACTCCTGGCCCTCCAGTATTATCATCACAATCACTATTTGCAACATCCAAAGTACCAATACCCCCCGCAAATTCCTGATAAGTAGGAGCTCTATTTGCATTTCTGGGAGAGGATACAAATAATGATTTACCCGCTAAAGCTGCTTTGCTAATAGAAGATCGCAAAGTACCGTCTCTGGCTCTATTCTGTTGTTGAATTGGGTTTAACACGCCAATAACTACACCGGCTAATATTCCTATAATAACTATAACAATTAAAAGTTCCACAAGCGTGAAACCTTTATCGCTAAACTTTACATTATGCATCGTCTGCACCTCCTTTCTATTTTCGATATTTAATTTACTATAGCAATTTATTCTCATGATACTATGGGCAGATACTTATATGTATCATGCAAAACTTTCTTTATTAAGTATGAGTTTATATAAACTTTGTGTCAAGAATGTTTATAACCATTTCCAATCTATATCAACAACTGACAAACCTGAATAATTAGGTATATCCATACTATATCTTTCCTGTCTGGTAAGTCTGTATAAATACTGGCTGTTGTATATATGTATATTTGAAGGATACATTTCGCTATTTACATTTCCTATATTTCTTTGCATATCTACTCTTTTAGAAATCACCGGTCCTTCAACTACAACAGAAATATCAGTTGAACCGTTAGTTAAATACTTAATTACATTATTTGCTCCCGTCACAGTCGTTATTAATCCGGCCTGAATATGGGGCGGGGTGCTGGTTGTAGGAGTTCCAATTCCAATTGAGGGAGCTATTTCAATAGGAGCGGACGTACTTACAATAAAAATTCTCTCATCCGCGGCAGAAGATATAATCCTTCCATTAATTTTTAATGGAGTTGTATCCGTGTAATACAAAACCGCCGTTCCGGGACTAGTTAAATTATATGTGGTTCCCGCAGAATCAAATAAGTCCGGCTTCGTTATCCTATAAACCCGCACCGAACTTGGATTTATTGTATTTAAAGCACTTTTATCATTTATTAGAGTTACTAATCCATGAGTGGGTAAGGTTAAATTTATATATTCCGAAGGCCACATTTTATCAACAGAAAATGGCATTCTCATTGCAAACCCTCCCCGAGTTTCTGAAATTGTTCCGCTCATCGTCTTGTAAATTCTTCCTGATCTTCCTATTCCATTAATATTTAACGCACCTCCCGAAGCCGTGAAAGCATAACTTTTATTCGCATTAGTTGAAACCGCAAACCAATCTCCCAAATATCCGGAAAAGGTACTAGGAGAGAGCGGGGGAGCGGGAACAGTTTGGCTAATTCCATTACCTCCGTAAACGTCACTGTATAAGGATGTAAACCAGGGGTTTTGGGCTATTTGACGCAATCCAATATGAGATGTCTGATTAGATGTCATATTAAGTGAATTGGTCAATTGATAGCAGCCAACCCAAGGATAAGCATTTTCACCGCTCACACAAGACAATCTATATTCTCCTGTAGGTGGGGGACTAATTGAAACACACATGTCTAAAATGATTGTGCCGTAAGGAATTCTACTAATTGAGTAGTTACCGTCAGCTTGTACACTACCATAATAAAAAGTACCGTTATTAGATCTTGCGCTTACAGTTGCGTTGCTATTTAAAATTGCAGGGGTAGACGCCGAACAAACCCCAATATTAGGAGCATTATAGAGCACCCCGCTAATAGACATTGTAGGCCTGACATAAACCCTGATAGAAGCGGAACCGCCGGTTGCACCCAATTGATCTACTGCTTCCGCGCTAAAAAATAAATTTCTCCCTATACCGCCGCTCAATCCGCTGGTAGGAAAATCAATATTAGATAAAGCTAATGACGAACATACTCCCGAACATGAAGTGCTTCGAATAATTGAAACGGGTATAGACGGGCTTCCGTCTCCGAAGTATTCCAACCGTAGCAAGCTTAAGTTACCGTTAGAGTCCGACGCTGTTGAGTTAAATCTTAATACATCGCCGTCATTTACATAATTTACACCTGGTGTAACGAATATTACATTTGGAGGGGGAGTAATCTTTTGCCCGTTTAATGTGGCTAACGGTGCAATATTTGGTGGGAAACAGTTAAGAGTCTTAGGGCTGCCTGACAACTCTCTATTGCCGGTTCCTACAGCGGTTCCATCAGAATTAATATTAATTCCATAAGCGCGTATTTCATGATTAACACCATTTTTCAAACTTGACGGAGTAGGAAATCCATTAAATCTGTGAAAACATTGAGGATATGTCGCCGGATCTAAAGGGGTCTGTCCGTCGCCGCAAATTGAACAACTCGAATCGCCTCCGCAGACACCCTGCTCACTCCTAACATTCGCGTTTCTACCGCCTACAAATACCCCATCAGAGTAAAATTGTATATCAATAGGAATATTAATATTATCGTCATCTCTAACCCAACCGTTGAAATTGTCACAAGTAACCGTGTCGAGCCATCCAACCGGTTCACTACCAGTAGGTCCGGGACCGCCACAAGGCTGGCAGCTACCCCAGGCATGATTACCGGTGCAGTCATCATCACTATCGCAGGCGGCTCCTCCGCAATTGCAGTAACCACGCCCTGTATCACAATAATTACCAAAATTGTTGTCACATAACCAACAATAACCTTCATCACAGGTTGGGGGCGAAGCCGGACAAGTATTATCACAATATTGACCCGCGAATGCAGTGTTATTACTTAGAGTATAAAATAACGCCAGTAGGAAAACTACCGTGGTTGCCTTTAAAAGAGTTTTATTATTTATAATTTTCATTATATCTTCAATTCCTATTCACAACTAAAATAAATTTAACTTCCAAAGGATTATGATAAGATGGAATACTGTTGCCTTTAAAAACTGCCTGGTATTTTTGAGCGGCCCTGTCTGCCACATAATTTATCGCATTTCCAATCTTTATATCATCGATATTTATTTTTTTTAAGGTCTTGTTTTGTTCATATTTGAGTAAAGAAATTTTGTGAGGATAGTAAAAAACCCCAAACATATCACCGGCAGAATCTGACAACAGCAGAAAATACGCTTCTTCGTCAACTTTATCTATATCTAAAACTATGCCTTCACTCAAATTCAATACATCGGTAAAAAGCACTGAAGAGAAACAATTTTTAAAAGTTGCATAATACGTATTGCCAATTTCAAAACTTCCCGATAATGGCTTAAAATTAAAAAAATCAACAATAAATGCCTCTTCAACTCCAGTATTTATTTTCCATATGCCGTCGTTTCCAACTTTACCAACCACTTTAAAAAGATAATCGGAAAAGGAGCAACTCTCATCGTTTTTCAACCTAAGTGATATTAACTGATCATCAATTTCTTCTCTAAAATCCTGGGCTGTAGTTATAACATTTAAAGGATTTACGTCTTCAAATACACTTTCTTCATTATCCTTGTTTTTTTCAATTTTTAAATTCCTATTTTTTAAGTATAAATATAAAAAACTAGATAAGACAAGAAAAAATAACAAAGCTGTTAAAAAAACTCTAATCGGGCGGGATTTAGTCATAGAACTATCAATAATTCTATCGAACAAACAGAAATTTACAATGCCGACTCGGAATATAATCCAAAATCAAAAACGACAGGTAGATATGGGAGAGATCTGTATGCCAAAACTTGTGCGGTTGCTGTGACTGAAACATCCGACACGGAAGAAAGCATACCTGTAGAATCTATTTTATAACCTTGAACAGGAAATAGGGATACATTAGTTAATGGCATAACTCTCATTTTCACATTAGCGTTTAAAGATCTAATTCTTAACCCATACGGAGTTCTACCGGAGCTGGTATCAAGTACAACAGTTCTGGTATATCTATAACCTAATGATGAGCAGTTTACTGGCGCACTGCTAGCGTCTACAAAAGTCAGCGATTCAACATATGTTCCTGATCTGGTACCTGCTCTCACACCTTGTTTAACATAAACACCCTGTGCACCATAATCTATATAATAAATGTCCACCGGAGAGCTTCCGCCGTTATCGGGATCTGCTCTCCAACATAATTGAAGAGACATAGCTCCCGCGTTTTCCGTATTTACTTCTCTGACTTCTCCAGCAGAAATTACCGTTTCATACGCAAGATTATCAGCACTGTTATATTTAAACGGAGATACTCTAACAATCGCTTCGGCTTTAATATTATCTCCGGTTGTGGGGTTAAAAGTCACCATGCATCCGTCCTTACCTCCGACTTGTATATCTTTGTAATAAGTAGTGTTCGGAGGACAGTCTGTATTGGAAAGGGGATTGCTTGCACGGTCCAGTTGGGCTCTTGATAAAGTCAAAAATCTTTCGGCTCCTCCTTCAGCGGCACCTAAAACTCTGGATGATGTATCTGTTCTGGCAACTCTTGAAGAAGAAGTTAACTCTCTTAATGAAACCCCGACTCCTATAGCTAATGCAACTGTTAAAGCAACTACAACAAAAAGCAGTGCCTGTCCGTTTTGATTAAGTTTCTTAAATGTTTTTATCATTAATATTTTACGCAATCTACTTTTATTGTACGACACCATAACTTACATCTACAACACTTAAACCGGTGTAGTTGGAAATGTCTGCACTATTTCTTTCCATTCTTGTAAGTCTATATAAATAATTATAATTATATAAATGAACATTTGCCGGGTACGATTGATTTCTTAAGGTTCCTAAATTTCTGCGCATATCAACAGTTTTAGACACTATTGGACCTTCAGCTATTATTGATAGATCATTTGATGCTCCGGTAGATAAATATGTGATTTGATTATTTACTCCCGACCCAGTTGTTATTAATCCGGCTTGAATATGAGCACCTAAACCGTTTGAGGGAGAGATTGTTCCGATAGCAGAGGATATTTCTATAGGTGCAGCAGTGCTCACAATTAATAGTCTTTCGTCGAGAGCTCCTGTATTATGTCTAATTAACCCGTTAATTCTTAAAGGAGTTGCTCCTGTATAATATAATACCGCAACTCCCGGGCCAGTAAAGTCATATATAATTCCCGCTGAATCGAACAAATTTGAATTAGTCAATCTGTATACGCGGGCTGCATTAGGATCTAAAGTGCTTAACTGTAATTTTGTGCTGATATCCGTTACCTGCCCATGAGTAGGCAACGTTAAATTTACATACGATGCTGGCCACATCTTATCAGCTGCAAACGGCATCCTCATTGCAAATCCTCCTCTGGTATCAGATACAGTTCCACTCATTAATCTATATATTTTTCCGGATCTGCCAATTCCGTTTATATTTAAAATACCGCCAGATGATGTAAACGAGTAGCTTCTGTTCGCATTAACTGAACCGGCAGCCCAGTCTCCTAAATAACCCGAAAAAGTAGTAGGAGCTACCGGGGGATCGGGAATTGTCTGGCTTACTCCATTCCCGCCATATACATCTGTAAATAGGGCGGTAAACCAAGGTTCTTGAGTTATAAGTCTTAGTCCTACATTTAAAGTTCTATTTGTAGTCATATTCACAATTGGGTTGGCAAGTGTATAACATACCGGCTGGGGATAGGCATTCTCGGTATTTGCACCATTAATTACACAAGACAATCTGTATGCCCCAGTGGGAGGAGGTGGGGGACTAACACAAATTGAAGAAATATTACTTCCATACCTTAGATTCGGAAATGAATAATTACCTCCGCTTATAGTGGTTGTACCCAGCATGGTCGGCCCGTTAAATATCGTAACAGTTCCGCTATTAATCAGCGCTGAAGCTGAACATGAACCGGATATTGGCGTCTCAAAAATCACACCGCTTAAAGTCACTTTCGGTCTTACATAAACTTGTATAACTCCACTGGCTCCTGCCGCACCTAACTGATCGGTTGCATATGTGTAAAAATAAAGCGTCTTACGTCCATATATATTAGTATTAAAGTCATAAGAACTGCTCAATCCCCCGCACACTCCAGAACAACTTAAAGACGGGACAATAAGGTCTCTTGTGAAAATCCCATCACCCCAGTTAATTAATCTTAAATTAGATAAATTGTTATTTGAATCGGTTGCCCCGACTCCAAATCTCAAAATATCACCTTCATATACACTTGTTAACGTATTTGTAGGGAGGTTGAGCGCAGGTGAACTTGAAATATCCGTACCGGTTATGTAAGCGATGGGAGGAACGTTTTCCGGTGCGCAGGTAATTGTTTTGGGAGTCCCTGCTAATTGTTGGTTTCTCCCGGCAGTACCTGTACTAGTTTCTGTATTGTCAGATTTAATATTATATGCCCAAACAGTTATATTATGGGGAGCACCGTTTTTAAGATACGATGGCGTAGTAAAATAGAATCCGTGAACACAACCCGGGTTTGAACTGCTGGGACATGACCCGCAATTACTTCCGCCTACCGAAGTACATACACCGGCCTCTCTTGCTACAGTCGTGCGTATTTTACTACTCGGTATCAAAACCCCATCCGCGTAAAATTCCACATTTATCGCAACGTTACCATTATCCTGATCCCCGGCCCAACCTTGAAAGGCAGTACAATCAGCTACATCTAACCAGCCGGTTGGAAGATGATCATCTCCTCCACTTCCACTACCGCCGCAGAAGTTAGGACTAAGACATCTGTAAGTTCCTACTTCCCCGCTACAGCCTATTTTACCCGGAGCCTGATCGCAATAGCAACAGTTTTCCCAATTAGAACAACAATCGCCGGCAGGAGTATAACAACCTGTAGGATCGCCCCCGCATTGAGCGTATACATTTTTAGCACCACTCAAAAATATAAGTGAAAAAAATAATACATAAATATAGACAGTAATTTTACGCATTAAAAAATTATTCTAAAAATCTGAAAACCACTTTATTATCACTACTATTATAATCAAAAAAAATAGTAACCGTCATGTCTTTTTTAATTTCTGAAAATTCTGCTATTTCCAAGGGGTCGTTCAAATCCTTTTTATACTTATAAAAACTGAAATTTGCAGAAGTATCGACAACCAAAGGTGAGTCATTTTTCTTTTCCAGTGAAATCGATTTTCCCTGAATATCCAAAACTGTAGAAGTAATAGCCGATAATACCTGATTTCCATCCTTGTCCTTAGTATATGAAGTGAAATATTTATAATCTACTATTTCCGGATTTTTTTCTTTAACATTTCCGAAAACCGAGTCATCATTTTCATTTTTTTCCGGAGTCGGCTCGGTAACTACCTTATTAGTGCTTTGTAAATATAAAAATAATGCAAATAGAGCTACAGATACAGGAATAAGAAGAAGAAAAAACTTTAAATTCCTTCTTCCGTTGGAAGGATTGAGGCTAGTTATACTTTCATCCATACAGTTTTCTCTCCAAGATCAATTCTAAACTTTATACTTTTCAAGTCAATAGAACACTTCATTTAAAAATCGTGAAATACCAATCCAAAATCGCTGTACCATAAATATAGGCAATCATGCTTCCCAAAATCAAAAAAGGCCCAAACGGAATTGTATCTTTAATTGTTTTCTTTTTTATTAGTACCAGTAGAATACTTAACACAGCGCCGATCATAAATCCTAAAAAAATTGCCAGAATATTATTCGGAAAACCGTTGACCATCCCAATCAGAAATCCTAAAGTAACATCGCCACCGCCCATACCTCTGCCTTTTGTAATAAAGATCAGAAGCAAAAAGAAAAGGCTGATAGCAACAGAACTCAAGATATTTAATCCAAAGTCGCGAAGCAAGTATAAAACCTGATTATCAAAATATCCTGCTTTATATAAGTAGACTCCAAAAGTATCATTTAATAAACCGGTACGAAGAACCACTAAATTATAAACTGAAACCGCCAGTTGAAATAAAATAGCAAAAATTATAGCAGTATAAACAATTTTATTGGGGACAAGTCTAAATTTCAGATCAGTTAAAAACAAAGTGACGTAAAAAGAATAAATAATCGACAGATATAAAAAATTCAAAATGGTTTCAACTGTAAATTGATCGAATAATTTCGTCCAATAAGCAATTCCCACAAAACCTAAACCTGTAAATAACTCGCTGAAAAAATAAATAGGGGATAGCTTAACTTTACAGTTCAAACATTTTCCTTTTAAAAACAAATAGCTAAATAAAGGAACCAGTTCTTTAGGGGTAAGCAACTTGGAACATGACTCACACATAGATCTTCCTTTTAATACCGGTCTTCCAAACGG
>CAZEAL010000201.1:0-2133 GCA_964510265.1 uncultured Candidatus Saccharibacteria bacterium | reverse complement strand
CGCTTTTTTGGTATCAGGCAATTGGCTACCCACAAATAATTCCTGTCTAGATAAATAATTGCTCTTTAAATCAAAGGTTTTGGATCCGGTGATAGTCATTGCATGCACATTTTTTTCATTCAGTTTTTTTTCTAAAAATCTTTCTGGTGATGTGAAATACCTGTCTATGAGCATTTTTCCTTTGGAGTCCTCCGCCAGTATACTTCTCATTCCCGGGAGACCCAAAGTTCCAAGGTCGATCTCACTTTCTTTAAAAGAAGCATTTTCATTGGTTATGTCTAAAACCACTTTGGTATTGCTCTTTCCCATTATTACTATTGCATCCAGTCCGCTGAATCTTATTCTCGATCCTAATGTTCCTCCAATATAAATATCTTCAATTACTCCTTCATCGCTTAGAATTATTGAGGTTTTTGAAGCGTATGGGAAAAAGCCGTTTAACGGTCCCACCGAAATTATAATGGGGTCTTTTTCTTTGTAATTGCTGAATATTTTTAACCCTATTCCCACCCCACCCACATATTCAGCCAGCTCCGTTTCGCCTTTTACTTCATAGGATTTTGAATTTAAGTCTATGTATAAAATTTTCTTAGCTGATGAGTCCATTTTCTTGATCCTCTATAGTAAAAACTTGTGTGGGGCAAATTTCTTTTATCTTTTTAATGTCAAATTTGTTTACCTGCGGGTCTAAAACAATAGAATATTCCAAACCGTCGGTATCCTCTCTTGGTTTTTTTAGAATGCGAATAACCGAGCCTTCAAATCCTATTTTATTTATTTGTCTCTGCATTTCTAGTATGCAGAGTTCGCAGCCGATACATTTTTCGGGAAATTTCGCTTTTAGTATTTTAGTCATAAGTGTTCTTTAATCAGTGTATCCCAGCGCCTCCAGTCCGGGCAGTTTGTCGCCCGCTAAAAATTTTATCATCGCACTTCCGCCGGTTGAAATAAAATTGAACTTGTCCAAAAAGCCGTACTTGTCCAAAAATGATATTGTGTCTCCTCCGCCTGCAACCGAGAAAGCTCTTGAATCTACAATTGCCTGTGCGAGTTTTATAGACCCTGAAGCAAATTTCTCATCTTCGAAATATCCCATCGGCCCGGCCCAAATTACTGTTTTGGCTTGCAATATTATTCTTCGGTAAGTTTCTATGGTTGAGGGTCCTATGTCTTTTTCCATCTCTGCATAATCGGAAGGAAGTAGCAAAATTGTTGTGTGATCGGTTTGCCAATTAAGACCTATTTTTCCGCCAACGAGTACGTAGTCGGCCACCTCTATAAATTTATCAATTACAGGTTTTTTGGTTTCTAGTTTGGCACCGCCTATTAGTGCAACCAAAGGACGGGCAGGTTTTTTTATCACGAAACTTAACGTTTCTACTTCTTTCTCCAGCCGGAAACCTGCATACGAAGGAAGCAGCTTAGTAATAGCCACAAATGAAGTATGGTTTCTATGAGAAGTTGAGAAGCATTCGTTCACATACAGATCGGCTCTGGCAGCCAACTCTTGGGCGAATGAGGGATCGTTTTGTTCTTCACGTGGGTCGAAGCGAAGGTTTTCTAATAGTTCGTAAGTTGATGTTCCGGCAATACCGGAGCTACTTACACCAAGTATTTCGTCAAAGTATGGTTTTAGTACTTTGGTACTTAGTTCTTTTACGGGTTGGCCGTTTGGGCGTCCTATGTGTCCGGCTAAAATGATGTGCGCGCCTTTTTCTTTTAAAAAGTTTAAGGTGGGGAGCATTTGGTCCAGACGGTATTTTTCTGCAATTTTCCCGTTTTCAAGCGCAATGTCTATGTCGGATCTTACTAAAACTTTTGTTCCGTTTTTTATTGTGCCTGCCGGCACGTCTTTTAGTGTTTGAAACGTTTGCATTTGTGTTGTTATTTTATCATTTCGGAAACCACTTTATTTATCATGATGTTAGAATACAAAATATGGAAGTATCTCAAACCGGTACGGGAGAACATACACAGGAGCAAGAAGAAACCAAACCCATGTCCCGCAGACAATTTTTGGGTGCTTCGGCTGTTGCAGCTGCAGCAGCGTTTTTAGCAGCCTGTAATTTACAAATAGAGGGCAGTGAAAATTCCGGCCGGCAGACATCTCCGGAGACACAAAATAAATTGGAA
>CAZEAL010000200.1:0-2711 GCA_964510265.1 uncultured Candidatus Saccharibacteria bacterium | reverse complement strand
AACTGACAGAGTTTATTGAATTAAATAAATCAAAAAAGAAATCAATTTTAGGTGAGGGTAAAGGGGCCGTTTTAGTTTTTGGAAATGAAGTATCCGGAGTTTCCGATATTGTACTTAAACATTCAAAAGCTACTTTGGAGATACCGAGATTAGGCAAGCACAATTCTTTAAATATAACAACTGCATGCGGAATTGTTTTGTATGAACTTTCTAGAATTTAAAGATTTAGCAGTTGCCCCACCAATTCCCTCGAGCATTCCAGTTTCTGCAGCTCTTTTATAACACCTTTTCTGTTGTGCCTTAGTTTCCATTCCAATTTGCTTGCACTTTCATGAGCTTTTGCATAATTCCAATTTTTATCTTTCATTAAATTCCTCTCATGAAGTTCGTGAATTAAAACGAAAGGAAGTTCTTCGTATACTAAATCATCATCCAGCCATACCTCTACTTTTGGAACAAATTCGTAAACATAGCCGTGTCCGCCGTGCACAAAATCTATAAATAACCCGCTTCTTACAAGTCTTCCGTCTATAACCCAAACATACACGCTGTTAGTTGTATTTCCCATATGTTTTTTGTGCAAATGTTTCAGCTCAACCTGTCCTCTTCTATCGTAGACTTTTTTTAAATCGCCTGCTTTTACCCTTTCGACTTCTTCCTTTGCGTCGCCCATTTCCAGGGCCTTGTCGAATTCCACTCCTTTTCTGCACAGGTCCCATTCCACAAGCAAGTGGTCTATAAAAAATGTTCTTTCGTTCGGTACGGTTTCTTTATCCAGCCAGAATTCAAATTCGGGAATAAAACTAAACCCGTAATGTTCGCCGAAATTTGTAAATTCATTGTCGTGTTTTCTCACTTCGGCGCCGTCGACGAGCCAGATATTTATTTCCCCCCTCTTACCGATTTTTTTAACATAAACATTAGTTGGGTTCACTACTAAATTCTACCAAAAAGTAACAGAGTTATTTATGGAGTCTTTTACTATGTTAAAATGCTTTCATATAAATTTCGCATGAAAATGCAGAAAGAAATTATATGTCTGATGAAAAAACAAAAGTACCATTACATGAATTACTAAGAACAGATCGGGCTAGGGAAGTAGTCAATAATATTGAATCCATGCTTGAAAGCGGAGAATTAGTAGATCAATACGCCGGCGACACCGACAGGCCTGCGGTTAATGCGGAAGATCTCAGAAAACTTTTAGAACAAATCAAGTCAGCTGCATTTGAAGAAAAAATGATTGGGGAAAGCATTTGGCTTGTGGGCAAGGACGCATCTGGAAATAGGTGGTCTTTGCAATTTCAATATTGCGATGAAACGGGTTATCTATTACACGCGCTTAGATCCACTAAAGAAGAGGAAAGCGCATACATTCGAATTGAAGGAGACTTCGATGAAAAAGGCGACTATAAATTACTTGATGTGAAGGCAGATGATTATACATCCAGCAAGGGTGCAGGAGAGTTTCATTTCCCTACTCAGGAGCATTAGTCAACAAATACACGTCCGTCCATCCGGTTCTCCACGCGCCTTTACTGGCGTCTTCGTATCCTAAATCGATTTTGTTTCCTTTTATCGCCCCTCCTATATCCTCCGCTCTGCATAAACCATAACCCGCTACATAAAAATTAGTTCCCAAAGGTATGGTTTTGGGATCCGTTGCGCATACACCTTTTACAACTTGGGTTCCGCTGTATGTTCTTCCGGTGCAGCCGGGGCAGTTAGCATCATATTTTGTGGCCCACACGCGCGTTTTATACCAATACTTTAGGCGGCCTTGCTCTGTACCTTCGAGCAAGCGCCAGACTATTTTTGTGCCTTTTCTTACTATTTCGTCTGTGGGTTCTTCCGTGTCTGTTTTTGTTAGAGTTTTATCTATGATTTCGTCCACCCAATAAGTAATTAAATAATGTTTGGTTTTGACCCCGTTTACACCTTTTTGAGAAATTTCTTCTTTTCCGTATTCCATTTCGGGATCTTTTTCATATTTTGTTTCATAGGGAAGCGACTCGTATTCCTCAATTTCTTTTTGGTCGAATGCCGTTGTGGTATTTAGAACTAATTTGTTTTCTTGATAGTAGTTTGAGTTGGCGGCATTAGAAGTTCCCAGCACCTGACCGCCTGTTTGATGAGACATAGACATCCATAAAGCGTACCCTACCAGAAGCAGAATTTTTGCCGGCAAACTATGCATTCTTTTATTTTATATTAAAATCAAGGTAAAATATTTTCATGTCATTATCCGAACTTTTTACGAAGCCGATTAACGATTTAACTTTTGCTGTTGTAGATACTGAAACAACAGGTATGTATCCGCAATTTAGTAGAGTAATGGATATTGGAATTGTGATAGTTAAGAACGGTGAGGTGGTTGACAAATGGCAGAGTCTCATTAACCCTCAACAATCGGTGCCCCGATGGATAACCCACTACACTCATTTAACATATAAAGATGTTAAGGGAAAACCTTTATTTTCCGAACTGGTGGGGAAAATAAGTAAATATTTGAAGAACAAAATATTTGTCGCCCATAATGTTAATTTCGACTACTGGTTTTTATTTAATGAAATGAAAAGGTTGGAATATGAATTTTCTTACCCCAAACTTTGTACAGTTTTGTTGGGCAGAAAGCTGTTGCCTAATTTGCCAAGCGCCAACCTGGATATGCTTGCTGATTACTATAATTTAAAGATCTCTCAACGCCACCG
>CAZEAL010000199.1:0-2285 GCA_964510265.1 uncultured Candidatus Saccharibacteria bacterium | reverse complement strand
TTTCAAACGAAAATTCAAAGGTAACGAAGTTGAATTTATGCATCCTAAAATAAAAATCTACAAATGGTACCTAAGACCGTTGGAACGCCTAGGATTACTTTGGATGTTCTTTGTGGATGCATAACTGGGACCTACATAGCACTTATAAGTATTAACATCAATAATACATAAATAGGAGCCGTCACCCTTAATATAATATTTCATGCTTCTATGTTACCAAAAGCCCTTATAAAAATTAAAAAGATAAAAATGACATTACTTTTATGTGCGTATGGTTTAAATAAATTTTAATAGCTATAATCTCTTTAAATATTTGGTTTAAATTAGCTTCCACTACCGACCCCAGTAAATTTAACTTGACTCTTCATCAAAGAACCTTTTTCGATCCTTTTGTCTAATATATAAAGGAGTATACTTTAAACCTTTTGTTAAACGTGCTTCTTTATCGGCTTTTTCCCTTAAAACCCAATCTAAGTGCGATTGGAAATAATTATAGGTAGGAAATCTCCTAAGAGCATCTCTAAAAAGTTCTTCTGCTTTGTCTATTTCTCCTGCCAGTATATAAACCATGCCTGCATTATCCAGTACATATTGATCGTCAGGGTCATCCCTTAGACACTTAGAAATTTTTTCTAAACTTTCTTTAACTTTATGTAATCTGATCTGGGATAAAGCTAACCTGCTTCTATATTCGGCATTTAATGGTTTTAATTTAACCGCGTTAGTCAAATATTTTTCCGCTTTTTCTGGTTCTCTGTTTATTAAATAAATTTCCGCCAGATTTCTATGCCACGCGGCGTTGTTCGGATTGAGTTCAACAGCCTTTAACATTGCATCCCTAGCTTTAAGATATTCTAAACCACCTTTTGATAAATAGTACAAATAGACAAATTCATAAAGTATGTCGTTATTAGGCCAAATAGACAAAGCTCTAGTAGTGGATTCAATTAGCTTTTCATATTGATGGGTATTATTATAAGCCCGAAGTAATTCATATGTTGCATAAAGGTTTTGAGGATCTAGAGATAAGATCTTCAAGGCTGTATCGATTATTAAGTCATATCTATGCGTTTCTGACAATATTTCTAAAGATTTTTCTAACTTTTGAAGCGCAATATCAGTCATTTTTAATATTATCCAGATAGTCCTTAACGTTGTTATAGAGACCTGACTCGTTACTATACTGGATATAGTTTTTAACAGTTGAAAACCAGTCAGTAATTGATGACCTTGTTTTAGAAGCAACTTCTTCTAAAGACACTTGAGAAAGTTTTTCAATGTTACCGCTTAAAATAGACTTCTTAAAAGCTTTTTCGCTTGCCTCATCACATATTCTTTCTATATCAGCCGAACTATACTGTTTTGTCATATCAGCAAGCTTTTCGTAATTTATATTCTCAATGGGTTTTCCTCTAAGTTTTAATTCAAAAAGCTTTGCTCTTGCTTTTCTATCAGGAGGTGTAACAAATATTATCCGGTCAAATCTGCCGGGGCGTCTTAAAGCTGTATCGATTTCCCAAGGAAGGTTTGTAGCACCGATTACAAGAATACCTTCGTTATCTGTGAATATTCCGTCAAGTTCAGTTAAGAAAACATTTACTAATGTTCGTAATGCTCCTGATGTTTTGGTACGGCTCATTCCGATTGCATCAATTTCATCTAAAAATATAACGGAAGGGCTATTTTCACGTGCCCACTCAAAAGCATCATGAAGTGCGCGTTCGCCCTCACCGCTAAAAGGTGAAAGAAGTTCATGAATAGACAGACTAATAAATTTTGCATTTATTTCTCCAGCGGTGGCTTTTGCTATAAAAGTTTTGCCACATCCTGGAGGGCCAAAAAGTAAAATCCCACCACCGGCTTTTTTGTTATACATTTTATATACTTCGGGATGTTGAAAAGGGTAAATAATATCGGTTCTTATGGCTTCTTTTACATGATCCATACCAGCGACATCAGAAAAATTAACAATTTCTTTTTTTATATCTTTTATCTGCTCAATATTTTTCTGTTCAGTAAAACCGATTGTATCGTGTAGAACAGGGATTGTGGATTCAATTTCTTTGATTGCTTTTTGAAGGTTCAGATCACTATCAGATATGCTTAGTTCTCTAAGTAATGGTAAGGCTTCCTGAAACTCTCCTTTTTTAAAAAGCTCTAATGCGAAATATTTTTTAAAACTCTGATCATCTTTATTTGATTCATAAACTTTCTTGAGTGACTGCAAAAAACTGTCTTTAAAATCTTTCATAGACCCATTTTATCCTTTTTACTATTTGATTGCT
>CAZEAL010000198.1:0-2360 GCA_964510265.1 uncultured Candidatus Saccharibacteria bacterium | reverse complement strand
GACAATATACTTGATTGACCCTTTCAGTATTTTCTTTGTCGTCACAACACCATTATAGCCATACAAATATTGATATACTTCAAGTATGAAACCATACTCTGGTATGACCAAAGATAACACGGTATTGCTTGTAATTGATCCTATCAATTCCTGCGCCCATGAAAAATGTGAAACTCCTGAATGGAATATCTATTTTTCCAAAATCAGATCGATGTTACCCAAACTCGCCAACTTTATCGAAGAATACAAGAAAAAAACAAATGGACCTGTGATCTATACCACTGTAACTCCGTGGAACAAAGAGCATCTTACCGAGAATATCAACGAACTATATACTGACCCTCAAGCCTATTACTACTCAGACGACACAACTGGTTTTGACGAACAATTTCACACAGTCAAGCCATCACAGGAGGATTTGGTTTTTGATAAAAACACCTATGATGTTTTTACTAATAACAAATTACTCCAAGAACTTAGGAGTCGAAATATTCGTTATATCATCGTAACTGGGATTTTTTCAGACGGTTGCGTCCTTTCTTCCGTGATTAGCGGCTTCTCCAAAGGTTTCAACTTTGTTATTCTTAAAGACCTCATTGAGACAACGGATGACGAAAAGCGACAAAGACTTCAAGAACTATTAATCAGTTTTACTTTCCCCAAAATGTATGGGAAAACCATAACTTCAACTCAGTTATTGGAAAGCTTATGAAGATACTCGTTTTTACCGAAGGTACTGTAACAATGCAGTCCACTGGAATTGGTATTAGCAGGGAAGAGCGCGTCAAACAATCAGTGGACAATGTCACCAGCGTTAATGACTTCAGAAGTTACATTCCCAACGGGGGTGCAGTTGATAAATTGGACAACTGGAAATCACAAGGAGCAGAAATCTTTTACCTCACATCTAGAACTTTACCAAACGAAATTGACGATGTTAGATTTGTGTTAGATAAATACCATTTTCCCGACCCACAAAATCTTCTGTATCGTAAAGAAAATCAAGAATACAAAGATTTGGCGGAAGAATTGATTCCAAGTATCTTCATTGAAGATGACTGCGAAAGTATCGGGGGAGAAAACGAGATGACCTACCCTTACATTAGACCAGAAACAAAAAGCAAAATTCACTCTATTATCGTGGACGAATTTGCTGGGATTGATAATTTGCCAGACGATCTCTGCGATCTAGAGAGACATGAAACTATTTAGCGCAAAAGTTCGATCTTTTCTTCTCTCACTAATTTGGGTTGTTACCTTAATTCACTTTCTCAAAGACATCACCCAAGATATTTTAAGAATACCAACTATTTTTGACGTCTTTGGAAACATCCAAGAAGATTTAAGCCATTTACCTTACTGGATACAATTATTGATATTTAGTGCAGGCATCGGGTCAGTTTTAGCAGAAATATTTCTATTGATATCTATTCCAATTATTAAGCACAGAAGAGAGTCTTCGACCTTGGAGAAATGGGTAGTCGGGGTCGTTATTTTTATGTTAATATATTTTCCCATTGTAATACTACTTGACCCTCGTTTCTGAAAGTTAACGTATCTTACTAAGGAGAGATTATACTAATATTAGTGTTCAAAGCTATTAGCCTGCATTGGAAGTCATTTCTATTGTGTATTGTTGTTATTATTCCTTCGGCTATTTTATTTTGGTTTTATCAACAAAATTCTTCAGTCGTTTACGACAAAGTTGTTGAAGTTGTAGATGGAGATACCTTTTTCATTCAAAATCGCCAACCAATCCGTCTATATGGTGTCAATGCCCCTGAGTTAGGTAATTGTTATAGTGAAGAATCCAAAAATGAATTGACTAAATTGATTTTAGGTAAGGAGGTTCGATTAACAGGTCTTCAAGCTGACCACTACGGGAGAGTTGTCGCGGATGTTTTTCTTAAAGATGGAACATATATAAATCTGCACATGGTCAATGGTGGTTTCGCCGTTTACATTAGGGCATACGACCAAAATATAGAAAAAATGAAAGAAATGGGCGGAATTGCTCGTCAAAACAAAATCGGTATATTTAGCACCAATTGTTATCAGAAAGAACCTGAAAATCCAAAATGTAAAATAAAGGGAACATTAGATGAGAAAAGTCTCGACCGGAAATTTTATCTAAAACCAAGCTGTGCTTATTATGATTCAGTTGTAGTCGAAAAATATTTAGGAGAACAATGGTTCTGTACCGAAGCAGAAGCAATTCAAGCAGGCTTCACCAAATCTCCGAACTGTAAATAAGGGTGCGTGCCATAAAGAGCAGTCAGTATTTGGCTGTCGGCCAAAGTGCCTGCTTTGCAGGCACTCTAATATGTATAATTCAGATTATATGGATGAACTAGAGAAAT
>CAZEAL010000197.1:0-3234 GCA_964510265.1 uncultured Candidatus Saccharibacteria bacterium | reverse complement strand
ATTTCTCTAGTTCATCCATATAATCTGAATTATACATATTAGAGTGCCTGCAAAGCAGGCACTTTGGCCGACAGCCAAATACTGACTGCTCTTTATGGCGCGCACCCTTATTTACAGTTCGGAGATTTGGTGAAGCCTGCTTGAATTGCTTCTGCTTCGGTACAGAACCATTGTTCTCCAAGATATCTTTCCACTACAACTGAATCGTAATAAGCACAACTAGGTTTTAGATAATATTTCCGATCAGGACTTTTCTCATCTAATGTTCCTTTTATTTTGCATTTTGAATTTTCAGGTTCTTTCTGATAACAATTGGGGCTGAAAATTCCGATTTTGTTTTGACGAGCAATCCCTCCCGCTTCTTTTATTTTTTCTATGTTCTGGTCGTATGCCCTAATGTAAACGGCGAAACCACCGTTGACCATGTGCAGATTTATATGTGTTCCGTCTTTAAGATAGACATCTGCCACAACCCTTCCATAGTGATCAGCTTGAAGACCTGTTAATCGAACCTCCTTACCTAAAATCAATTTAGTCAATTCATTTTTGGATTCTTCACCATAACAATTACCTAACTCAGGGGCATTGACACCATATAGACGGATTGGTTGGCGATTTTGAATGAAAAAGGTATCTCCGTCTACGACCTCAACCACTTTGTCGTAAACGACTGAGGATTCTTGCCTATATAACCAGAATAAAACAACAGAAGGAATAATAACAACAATACACAATAGAAATGACTTCCAATGCAGGCTAATAGCTTTGAACACTAATAATAGTATAATCTCTCCTTAGTAAGATACATTAATTTTCAGAAACGAGGGTCAAGTAGTATCACGAGCGGAAAATATACCAACATAAAGATAACGACCCCAACCACCCATTTCTCCAAAGTCGAAGTCTCTCTTCTGTGCTTAATAATTGGAATAGATACCAGAAGAAATATTTCAGCCAAGAATGACCCAATACCTGCGCCAATTATCGACAGTCGAACCCAATAAGGCAGAGCGCCTAAATCTTCTTGAATATTTCCGAACATGTCTAGAAAAGTTGGTATCCCCAGTATGTCTTGAGTGATGTCTTTGAGGAAGTGAATTAACGTAACCACCCAAATTAGTGAGAGAAGAAATGAACGAACCTTAGGGTTAATTAGTTTCATATCCTTCCAGTTCATCGAGATTGTCCGGCAAATTATCAATCCCAGCAAACTCTTTTACAACAATGGGTTTTATTTTCCCTTTGATCTCTGATTGAATGTGGGGGTAGGTCATCTCGTTTTCTCCCCCAATACTTTCGCAGTCATCTTCAATGAGGATGCTTGGTATCAATTCTTCCGCCAAATCTTTGTATTCTTGATTTTCTTTACGATATAGAAGATTTTGTGGGTCTGGAAAATGGTATTTATCTAGCACAAATCTAACATCGTCAATTTCGTTTGGTAAAGTTCTAGATGTGAGGTAAAAGATTTCTGCTCCTTGTGATTTCCAGATATTCAATTTATCAACAACATGTCCATTGGGAATGTAATCTCTATAGTCATTAACGCTCGATATGTTACCAACTGATTGTTTTACCCTTTCCTCTCTATCAACACCGATTGCCGTGGATTGCATAGTAACAGTTCCCTCGGTAAATGTGAGTATCTTCATAAGTTTTCCAATAACTGAGTTGAGGTCATGGTTTTCCCATACATTTTGGGGAAAGTAAAACTAATCAATAGTTCTTGAAGTCTTTGTCGCTTTTCGTCATCCGTTGTCTCTATGAGATCTTTAAGAATAACAAAATTGAAGCCTTGGGAAAAGCCGCTTATTACAGATGAAAGAACACAGCCGTCTGAAAAAATCCCAGTTACGATGATATAACGAATATTTCGACTCCTAAGTTCTTGGAGTAATTTGTTATTAGTAAAAACATCATAAGTATTTTTGTCAAAAACCAAGTCCTCTGGTAATGGTTTGATAGTGTGAAATTGTTCGTCAAAACCGGTAGTGTCATCTGAGTAGTAATATGCTTGAGGGTCTGTATAGAGTTCGTTGATATTCTCGGTAAGATGTTCTTTGTTCCACGGAGTTACAGTGGTATAGATCACCAGTCCATTTGTCTTTTTCTTGTATTCTTCGATAAAGTTGGCGAGTTTGGGTAACATCGATCTGATTTTGGAAAAATAGATATTCCATTCAGGAGTTTCACATTTTTCATGAGCGCAGGAATTGATTGGATCTATAACAAGAAGTACCGTATTGTCTTTGGTCATGCCAGAATATGGTTTCATACTTGAAGTATATCAATATTTGTATGGCTATAATGGAGTTGTGGCGATACAGAAAATACTGAAGGGGTCAATCAAATATATTGTCTTTTTTCTTATTCTTGCCTATGTTTCCCAATGGATGACAATAAACCTGTATTTAACTAGTTTAGGTCAGAAACAACAGGTACTAACTGAGGTTAAAGACTCGCCACTCATTGAGGTTATCAAAAGTAAAACAGGTTTAACTCTAAACTCTTTTCAAATCATTGCTTCTCCGAAGTTGTATGCGGTGATGATTGGAGTGCCTGGCAAGCCATATATGATATTGTCGAGTAAATTGAACCAAGATTTTACTGACAGTGAAAAAGAATATGTTGTTCTTCATGAGACTGGTCATTATCTGCTTAATCACTCTATCAAGGAAGCGTTGTTTTTTGCTTTGCTATTTATCCTTGGATGTTTTCTGATTAGGAAACGCCCATGGTACTTTATTCCAATAATAGGTATTCTTTTTGGACTTATTTATATTCAGTTTGGTATGAGAAGTGAGTATGAAGCCGATCATTATGCAGTAACACATATAACCGATCCACAAGGGATGATTTCAGCAACAGAGAAATTCAAATACCAGAATTTTCCGCCCAAGGATGACACCGGAATTAAATGGAGGTTGTTATATAGAAGTGTACCCTACCAAGAGAGAATAGAAATTGCCAAACAAGAGATGGCGATAAGAGATACTCGATAGAATAAACGATAAATTAATCTGATCTTAGTGCCTGCTTTACAGACATTTTGGCCGGTAGGCCAAACGCTGTCTCAAGTCTTAAATATCAGCTAGTAAAATACTCTCCTAACAGCTGATATTTATATGGCGAGATTGGTAAACGAGCCATATATTGAGAACAGCTTCGCCACAATCACTGGATGTGATCTTGTGGCGAACATAAAGATGCGACAGCGATAGCTGGCGCTTGCTC
>CAZEAL010000196.1:0-8872 GCA_964510265.1 uncultured Candidatus Saccharibacteria bacterium | reverse complement strand
GGGAGTTTCATCTAGGAAATAACTAGGCATCCTGCAAGGTCAGACCTTGAAGGTTAGAAATACTCGAAACTACCAGGCTAACACCTCCGGGGTGGAATTCCTGTTATGATTGAGGAATGAAGAGAACGATGCATACAAAACTTTTTTACATGACGGTGTTAGGGCTACAGCGATCAAAGCGAAAGGATCTGAATGCTCTGCGACTAGAGATGACATGGAAAATTGGCGTTGTCCATTCAATGCGATTATTTGAAGAATTGGTTGAGGCGGGACTCGTCCAGTCGTATGATGACAAAAAACGCAAACTAATGGCAATCCCAAAAGTGTATCGAGACAAGGTTGATGAGTTTGTCGTGACAGATGAGATCAAGGCAAAGTTTGGGATCACAGAACAGATGATTACGGCAGTGTTGATAAAGAAGTGATTGTTGTAGCGCGAGCGGCCCTACGAGGACTGTCCTCGTAGGCCAATCATCTTCTTTTCTTTGTCTTTGATCTTGCCAAATCGCTCCATAAGCGTAAACATTATTTCTGCTCGCTGGCTAGTTCATTGACTTGATCTAGTGTTAGTTTGAACATATTCTTTATTATTATATTAAGTATAACTCTTAATCAAATTTGGCTAATTTACCAGACAAGCACGCCCGCCTTACGGCGAGGCAGGCCTGGGGTGGGATTTATGAAAAATGACTAAACTACAAGGCTGACACCTCCGGGGTGGAATTCCGGGGTGGAATTTTAACCGAAGTCAAGCCTATCACCCAAGAGCGAATGAGCCTACGAGGACAGTCCTCGTAGGCCATTAAATGACAAGGCTACTGCGTCCAGGGTGGGATTATTATTCCCGACTAGAATAGATGTCTAAATATTCTTTATATATATAAGATTGACCATATTTTATATCTTTATCTTTTGGTGACAAAATATTCATGTCAATAAATCTATCGATGACGGCCATTGCACCCTTCCAGGTAAAACCTGTCCATTCTTGGACCGTTGCTACATTTACGATTGGTTGACCATATAATTTGGTCATAATCATAGAAGCAGATTCGGCTGCGCGTTTACCCAATTTTTGAATTTTGACGTGATCTCTTTCCCGCAGATCTGTCACCTTATTCACCGTTTCAATCGCCTGCTGGGCTATTTCAATTACTCCATCTAGGAAAAATTCTATCCACGAGGTAACTTTGCCATTGTGATAATCTGTGAGTTTTTCATAGTATATTTCTTGATGTTTTTTAAAATATGAAGACAAGAATAAGACGGGATTTTCTAGGAAATGTTCATGCCATAAAAAGAATGTAATAAACATTCGGCCAGTGCGTCCGTTCCCATCTAAAAATGGGTGGATTGTTTCAAATTGCG
Organism: uncultured Candidatus Saccharibacteria bacterium; assembly: GCA_964510265.1. GTDB lineage: Bacteria > Patescibacteriota > WWE3 > UBA101185 > UBA10185 > 2-02-FULL-38-14. The sequence continues at coordinate 7,504 of CAZEAL010000196.1, read as the reverse complement.
CGTGAAGCAACCCCGCTTTGATGATGGTGAGTGAATCATCATCGGCATAGATATATTTTTCTAGATGATCTAGTGCATTGTTCATCTCGGAAATTGGGGGTGGAACGTAACGAGCATTCTGCATAGTAGTACCACCGATCCAATTTTGAGATTTACGGAATTCACCTGGATCAGCAAAATGAGTAGCTCTAGCTTTATCCATGAGTTCACGATGCAGTTCTCGAAGAAAACGTAATGTTAGAGGAAAATTATCCTTTTTGGCGCGCTCCATACCATAACGCAAGGCTTTGATGTAGTGGAGAATATCATCTACGTCTGTGGGTACATTGGTGCTGGTTTTAACTTCTGCTTCAATAGCATCGATCATGGTGGCCATGGTGCCTTCAATTTGACTAGAGGCTGTTGCATCTTTCCTGACATACATATGTAAGAAAAAATCGAGGTCTGGTAATAGTTTGGTTATTCCGTCAAGCTTGCCAACTAGGAGAGTTGCACGACTGGCTTTTTTGACAATTCCTCCATCAAAAATAAACCCTCCCTTAGGCGGAAACGCGTTGGGCACAAAAGCTTTGTACCCTGTGGGTTGTTGGATGAGAGTACCTATAATATTGTCATTCATAGTTTGTATAGATCTTTATTTATAATATGTACAAAGTATAGTACTTTGTATCATTTGTGTCAATTGTGCTCCTGATCACCTACGAGGACAGTCCTCGCAGGCCAATCATCTTCTTTTCTTTGTCTTTGATCTTGCCAAATCGCTCCATAAGCGCAAACATTATTTCTGCTCGCTGTATCCCCCCGACTGAATAATTGTTAAATTACCAGATAGAACCGGGAGGGAATTTAATTTGTTAACAGTTTTTCGACTGCGATAACTCCAACAACGTCATATGTCTTCCAGCGATCGGAGCTTAACATTTCTTTTGGCACTAACACGCCTTCGACCGTGATTGTTTCGTTGCCGTATAGGGCGGGATAGTTTTCCGTCAAAATGGATGAGAGGTCGAGAGAGTAGTATCCCCTATCAGTTTTGAGACCAAAGGCACATTCGAGTGTGACCGGACCACCCGTATCTACTTTTGGTAGACAGGTATACAACCCGGAAATAGTGATCGGGGTTGGGGACTCCTCGGTTGTGACTCTAGTGTAGGTAGTACCGCCGGGTGTACGGCAGGTCTCTGGATATGTTTCCATGACGGGGTAGCCCGCGGCTGCGCATTCTTCAAATGTTGATATGTCTGGCTGGGGGACTACGGCGGAGCGGCGGGTGGTATAGAGATAGGCGTAGATAATGACGAGGACGAGGGGGATGGTAATTAGGAATAGTTTGGAGAGATTTTTATTCATTGTTTATATGATACATGATTAATCGGCCCTACAAGGACAGTCCTTGAAGGTTAGTATATTTTTTACTGTAGTACCTAAGTCGGGCCGTCTTTGTATCCTGATCTATTTGTTTTAGTTCGGTTTTGTGAGTGTAATCGGATCTTTTAACATAGCAGTGCCCGAGAAATTTTGGCCCGTCCTTTGTGATGTCAAAGTAGACTTCTGCTAACCTGCCATTGATGATTGCAAATGACCAGCACATGAGTAAAGTATAGCTCTTCTGAAAATAATGCTAAATTACCAAACAGCCGTGCCCGTCCGTAGTCATGATCTCGCCGAAAGATGAAGGAGGGACACGTCGGGTGTGGGATTGTGGGATTTAATTGAGGGGTTGTTTTTCCTTTAATTTGCTTGGCCATTTAATTTCATTTAATTTTCTTTCGAGTTCCCTTTTATTTAATAACGGTGTGTCGAGATTTTTCAATCTCTTCGTGACGGCAAAGAGCAACGGTCTAATTCCGTCTCGAGTTTTTATGCCAGATTTTTGGATCTTATTTATCACCCATTCATAAATTCGACTGTCATCGCGAAAACCCTTATATGATACTATTTGCCTCCATAAATCCCATATTTGTATTTGCTCTATTTTTTTATATGGATAGTTGGCTAACAGTGATGCAATTTTGAAATCATTTCTAGTTTTTTTGTTTCTAATCGTTGTTTTACTTGACCCTACGATGGAAAATTTATCATAGAGAACTTCCCAGAAATACTTTTCTTCATCTGGAGAAATTTTGTTTTTCTTGCGAAATTGATTAATTTTCTTTCCTATTATGTACCAAGCTTTCAATTTATTTTGTTTATGGCCTTTATCATTAAATACTCGTTTTTTGATTTGCTCTTCTATTTCTGTAATTTCAGAGCTTAACTTATCATCAAATTTATCAGCCTCCTTAATATCCTTTGAAGTTATCAAGGAACTTGAACTTTGATATTTTGTTTTTATAATGTCATTGTCTCTTTTGTATGTTTTAAAAACCATATTACTTGTTGTTTTCCCATAAATATTGACTATATTTTTTTACGAAAATATCCCATACGTTGGCTGGATTTCTTGATTTAACTAATTCTCCGAAGTCAGGGTCATCCTTTGCATTTTCTGTTAAATTTTCTTCTAACTTAATTTGGAGTGCGATTAAAATACCCTGCTCGTACAAATATTCTTTTAATTTATCTTCATCTTTAAGGAGAGGTTTAATTCGAGGATGACTCTCGTTATAATAAATAATATACCCATCGTTGTCTTCCTCCCATCTGAAGATAAAATCTTTGTCTTCTCTTGGTTCTCCTTGAAAATCAATGGGTCCTGATTCTGGAGGATCTTGCTCAACAAAAAAAGTTTGATTGATTCGATCATAGATTTTAAACGATTTTTCAACTTTATTCCCTTTGTAGATAATCTCCGTGTCTTCGATACTTCTCATTTGAGCCTTAATAACGTATTTGCCTTTTTTAAATCTCTTATCAATATTTATTGAATCTAATCCAATTTTAGGTCCACGACCCCGTACTAAATTAAATTCTTTTTCTTGTAAAATGATTGGCTCGGATCCATCAGCTGGTGATATATATACTTTTACAATCACCATTAGACTGTCTTCGGTATCATTTATGGGTATGACATAAGTACCACTTATTACTTCTTCGAAATTCACGCGTCGTGAAGATTGCGGAAACTTCAGATCTGGTATGGATAACCTAAATGGTTCGTTCGGATTTCTTTTTGCTTCTCTTCGCGTTCTCTTGCCACTAAATTTCCCAGTAAGTTTTAAATCTTTAAAAACTGGTCCTAATAATTTTAAGGCCTCTTTTTGAGCTGATTTTTGTAAGCTACTAGCTTTTGCTAGTTCTGATTTTGAAATTTTGAATTCCCTTGCGTATTCGCGAGCTTTAGATTTTAAATATGCTCTAAGATATGTTGCGGGTTTAATTGTCCAGTTATAATCTAGGTGTTCGGGCCCCTCGCAGTTAATTTTTAATTCTTTTTCTAGAGGCTCGTTTTCTAACTCTATCCAACCATAAATTCCATCTATTCCCGTTTCTGATAATAATTCATGGGTAGATATTCTTTGGATTGTCATACCACCCCTTTGAATGGCAATGCCCTTAAGAGACTCTGGTAAGTTTTGTTCATTATCATATCTAAGAACAAGCCGTTTAGTTTTATACCTTGTATTGGACTTAACATATTCTGCTGAGAATTCTTTATGGTAAAGATATGGATGAGATACATCTGAATACCAATCTGGTGATGTGGCATAAAGTTTCTCTTTACCATTGTCGACAAATATTTTTGCACCATATTTCTTAATAATTTCCCATCTGGTAGAGCCTATAAAGGCAAGCATTTCTCCATTTTCTATACTACTAACTACCATCTTATCTGGGTTACTAATGAATACTCTTGTCCCATGCTCTGATAATGGCTTAATTTGATAATTAACTTTATTATTAAAATAGTTTCTACCGATTTCGTCATAATAAACATGAAACTTCACCTGATTACTATTGTCTACAAAGACTTGTCCAAAAATATAACTGTTATCTGAAGCGCGAAAAGAGTCAAATGATATCAATTTCATTTTATTCTGTGATGTCGCGAGAAATAATGTTTTACCTCTACCCCTATTTCCACCTGCTTCACTATCTTTGACGCTCCAATTAGAATTCAAAAAATATGCTAGATCTTGCTTAGGAAGATTACTGTTAAGGATAGTTAATAATTCTCCTTCCTCAGAAAATTTATCTCCATTTAATCCCGTTGTCCCAGAATCTGATATACACAGCGTTGGAATTTGATTTATCTTGAGTAAAGAAAATCCACACTCCCAGTTAATTCCTTTTGGATTCTTTCGAGCGTCCCAGCTATTTTGAATAGCGTCTTTCTGTAAACCATAAGCCAACCAGTTCTCATTGGGGATTTTTGTTTTATAACTATCTGCAATTGCCTCGATATCTCTTAATTCGTTCCTAATTTGGTGGAAATAGTGTGTCATTATTTATAGTTCAAATTTATTAATATATGCACCTGTAAATTTAGTTTTTGTTGTTCTCATTTGGGATTCGATTATTGAAAAGATTTTTTTGAGATCTTCGTCAGAATAGTCGTAATTTGATTTGTTGGCGAGATTACCGAGCAGGCGTAGCTTGTCTAGGACGGCATTGGTGCGTTGGGTGGCTAAGCGTTTGAATTTGTCTGATCTGGATTCGTTCATAAATCTTGTATTTAGTGTTACTAGTGGGGTTAGTGTACAACAATTCTCTTATTTTGTCAATATGTAGTCGTATATATCGCATATGTACTGTTCTTATTTGTTATATGTGATACTTGTATTTTGTGCCTTGCTATTCGGTTCTCATTCGGTTATAAATATATTATGGAAACATTAACTATAAAACAGAAACAGGTGTTTGATTTCATCGCCAGATACATTGCAGAGAATGGTATCCCTCCTTGTATGGAAGAGATTCGTAAAGAATTGCGACTAAGGGCCGTATCGACTATTCATGAACATATTAATACTCTTATTGATAAAGACTACCTAATGAGAAACGGCAACTCTACTAGAAATATTTATCCAACAAGAGAAATTGATAGAGTCATCAATATTCCAATTGTTGGTTACATAGCGGCTGGCTACCCCATTGAAGCGATAGAAGAACCCCAATCAAGCGTGTCTTTGGTTAATAGCAATATTAAGCATCCTAAGGATTATTATGCCTTAAAAGTATCTGGTGATAGTATGATTGACGAGGGAATTTTTGACGGTGATGTGGTGGTTATTAAGAGGCAATCTTCTGCTGAGAATGGACAAACTGTCGTTGCAATTATTGATGATAATAGGGCAACACTCAAAAAACTATATCGTGAGAGTAAGCAATTTAGACTAGAGCCGGCAAATCAAGCTATGCTTCCGTTTTATCGAGATGAGGTAGAAGTGCGAGGGGTGGTCACACAGATAATTAGGAACGTAAATACACAAGCTCAGCCGATAATATCTCCCAAACAAATTTTGCAATTCAGAACTATTGATTTGTTTGCGGGTATCGGGGGCATTAGAATTGGGTTCGAAAGAGCCGGATTTACAACGGTATTTTCGAACGACTTTGATCAACAGTGCAAAATAACTTATGATGCCAATTTTCCAACTTCTAAACTTGTTGTCGAGGATATTACAAAGATTGATCCTGCAGATCTCCCAGATTTCGAGTATTTATTGGCTGGCTTTCCGTGTCAACCATTCTCGGTAGCGGGTTATCAAGAGGGGTTCAATGATAAGCGCGGACGTGGTAATTTATTCTTTTATATTGCACGAATTATCAAGGAAAGACAGCCCGTGGGATTCCTATTAGAAAATGTAAAAAACTTAAAAGGACATGATGGTGGAAAGACGTTCAGCATTATTGAAAAAACCCTGGAAGACTTAGGATATCATATTCAATCAAGAGTATTGAATACTATGGAATATGGAAACATTCCGCAAAATAGAGAGCGAATATATATCGTAGGCTTTAAGAAGAAGATTCATGCTGATAGATTTGAATTCCCAAAAATGAGAAAACTCGCTAATAAGGTCACAGATTTATTAGAAAATAATATTTCTGATAAATATTACTATAATGGCAAGCCCTTATATGAAAAGATTAAAAGTGGTGTAGTAGATGAGGGAAAAGTATATCAGTGGCGAAGAAAATACGTTCGGGAGAATAAGAGTAATGTTTGTCCTACCTTAACGGCTAACATGGGTATGGGTGGGCATAATGTTCCTATAATAAAAGATAAAAAGGGGATTAGAAAATTAACGCCGACAGAGTGTGCTCGGCTACAAGGGTTCCCCAAGGATTATGTTTTGCCACCAATTGCTGATTCGGCCCTATACAAACAAATCGGAAACTCTGTGAGTGTGCCTGTGGTAGAGGCAGTAGCTAAAGAAATTAGACGAGCGGTTGGTAATTAGTCGCAATTTCATCAAACAAGGATATTAGATCTTTAGTGGCATCATTGCCATATAGTTCTAGAATATGTTTTGAGACAATATTTTCTTCCCAGTTTGAACTACGATCGAATCTCTTGTAATTAATTACAATATCCCCCTTGCCAACATCAACTCCATTGATATTTAGACCACTAGATGCATGAATATACACTGACCCCTTATTTTTCTTCTTGATCATTATTGGTGTATTGTTTGGATTTTCTATGGATATTGGTAGAGCTATATATGAGTCGTCAAACCTGTAAACAAACCTTTTTCTATCATCTAGCTTAAGTTCTTCATTGCAATTTGGACTCCTAGACTCTTTGTTCTCTGCACCACCAAAATAGTATGGACTAATTTTTTTTCCACATAGCGTGGAATGTTTTTTTAATTCATCTTTCTTGTATATTCCAATTAGCCGCATACTTCCGATTCTATTTGTTTTTTTAACTTTTTCTTGTGGAATAATTTGGTTGTTTGTATCCTTTTTAATAAATTTCTCGCTCATTTTCAAGTCCATAAAATATTTGTCATCAAAAACACTGTCTTCAAATATGGCTGTTAGATAATCTCCCTCTAAGTCTGATTCGATAAATGCATAATAATCATCATGCATCTGAGGCTCTCTAACTCCAAGTAGCATTTGATCTTTTCTCACAACTTTGACTTCTATTTTGGGCATGTCCCCCGCTCTCGCCCATGAGCCATTGTCATATAGGGAAAACGGAATGATTTCATTGTCTTTTTTTAGTCCTAAAATGTCTGGGGCGTTTTTTTCTGATTCGTTGTTGTATATAAAATAATCTGAAATCACTCTATATTTTTTATTCTCTAAAAGTTGGTTGAAAATAATTGTTTCCGCCGCTTTGTTAAACCATCTCTCAATGTATCCTCCAATCAAATCTCTTTTATAGATAACTCAATCTAACTCTGCCGTTATTCCAAAGTCATAATTGAAAGTTTGAGTATTGAGAAATCGGCAGGCTCGATCGATAAGCTCTGTGTATGTCACCCTGTGTACTATGGTTGCAAGTTCAGCTCGTAATGCTTTCCAGACATGCTCTTGAGGGTTGAGGTCAGGACAGTATGGAGGAAACTTGTAGAGCTCGACCACCCCAGGGTTATTAGTGAGCCAG
>CAZEAL010000195.1:0-1529 GCA_964510265.1 uncultured Candidatus Saccharibacteria bacterium | reverse complement strand
TATTTATAAAGCTGGACCCAAACATCGGTCAGGACCTGCATCTGCTCGAAAAAAAAGGCTACAGACTAAGCAAAGAACTCCTGTGCCCAAGCCTGACAATTTATATAGACTTGGAAAAAACGGAAACGGAGCTTTGGAACAGTCTTTCACACAGCGCGAAGTACTCGATTAACAGAGCCAAAAGGGAAGGGAATTATACAGAATTAGTACAAAATCCTGATGAAAAACAGCTTGAAAAATTTTATAAAGTTTATTTGGAAACCGCAAAATACAGAAAACTTAGCATTAAAAATATTGCGGATCTAAAAAAACGGGTTGAAGTATTTAAAAACGAATCATATATTGTATTCGTTTACGACAACGAAAAAAACCTGGTAGGCTGCAAATTTTACCTAGGGCATAAAGGAAACATCTGGTATATATACGGAGGTACATCAAGCAAAGGGCGTGTAAAAAGCAAGGCCGGTTACCTGTTAATGTGGAGTTCAATTTTGTATTTCAAAGAAAAAGGATATAAATATCTGGATTTGGAGGGAATATCCGACCCGAGGCTTCCGAAGTCAATAGTCAGCTGGGGCGGATTTAGTCATTTCAAGGAACGGTTTAACGGAACATTAGTAGAATTCCCGTGGCCTCAAATTAAATATTTCAGCCCTATTTTAAAAATTATTAATCTAATCTACGGGAGATATGTAACTATATAATTTTTTACCCCGTGTAAGCACTAAACATCCAGACCGATTACATGAAAGAATTTCATAATAATACTATTATATATAGCCACCGGTGAGGGGCAGACAACTACTTTCCCCCCAAATTTCATTTTAAAGTCCGTAAGGTTTTTCCATTTTTTTGTAAGACCGGGAAACCTTTCATCATAAATACCGTCCCAGTCCAAAATATTGTACCCGACACGTTTAAAATATTTAATCGACTCCCAGCAAATAGCGTAGCCCGCTTTAGTTTTTTGTCCTTCATCAGATGTGCCGCCATGCAGATACCAGACACAATCTTCATATCCCAGATAGAATTTTGCTGATAGTAAAGTCCCGGTAATACCATAAGCCCTGACTAAATAAGACTTTTCTTTAAATACAGAGACTTTTCGCTTTAAATCCTCGAATCCCTGAATATAATAATTTTTCTCATCCGCGCGTTTTTTGGCCATATCATAAAATTCTTTCAAAACCTGCTCCGACGGATTTTTATCTATTAGAACTTTTACATTTTCTCTGTACGCACGTTTAATAGAATAACGCGCGCTGACAGAGATGTCTTTCCACAAAGAGTCCTCGCTGTTCAAAAGGTCTATCCAGATTGTTTTCGGGGAGATAGTAGCGGATTTAACTTTTATAAAACCAGTTTTTTCAAAAACTTTAACATCCTGGTTGAACGATGGCTCTATTTTGATCAGCATAGCCTTATTCTTTTTTCCCAGGTCTTTTATTTCATTTATATCATCAAGAGTAAGATTTTGAGGTCTGTAAACTTTCAATGCGGAAGTGAAACCGATTGGCAGTATGCGCACC
>CAZEAL010000194.1:0-3168 GCA_964510265.1 uncultured Candidatus Saccharibacteria bacterium | reverse complement strand
CTCCGGATACTTCATTTCCAAAAACTAAAACGGCCCCTTTACCCTCACCTAAAATTGATTTCTTTTTTGATTTATTTAATTCAATAAACTCTGTCAGTTCTATGCTCGTAAGACCTTGTTCTATGGAAATAAGGTTTAAACCATTTTCTTTACAAAACTTTACTAAATCATTCGCGGTTTCCAGAAAAGTAATTTGCAAATCCTTTTCTGAACCGAGCGAGGATTTGAGTATTTCTTTGTTCAAAATTGTTTTATTTTTGGTGCTCTTGGTTTTTCCGCTGTACCCGACCAAAATAACGTGGGTAAACCCGAAAAAACTGCAAGTCCTAAAAACCGCCCCGATATTAAACAGGCTTCGAATATTTTCCAAGGCAATATATATATTTAAGTTTCTCCGGAACATCTAATCCAAAGTTTAACTGCTCAGGCTGAAAACTTCTCTTTCATTTTCTTTCTTTTCTTCTTTCTCTTCAGGCCTTTCCTCCACTCTCTTTTTTTCTTCCATACCATCACCACTGCCTTTTACCAGCTGCAAGAATTCGTCTCCGTCCAAAGTCTCCTTCTGTAATAAAATTTCTGAAACTCTATTAAGTTTTCCTCTGTGTTCGGTTAAAACACTTTTCGCACGAGAGTAACACTCATCAATTATTTTTTTAACTTCTGCATCAATTTTGGCAGCCATTTCCTGACTATACGAAGGCGTTTCTCCCAGTTCTCTTGCCAGCCAAAACGTATTATCTTTACCGTCATATGATATCGGCCCCAAAGAACTCATGCCGAACTCCGTAACCATTTTTCTGGTTAACTTTGTTGCTCTCTCAATATCATCAGCGGCTCCGACAGTAAGTTCGTTAAAAACGATTTCTTCTGCCGCACGACCTCCAAGCATTGTACTAATTAACGAAAGAAGACGTGTTTTAGTTTCATTGTACCTGTCTCTTTCAGGCGGAAAGCTTGTATGACCCAATGAACCGCCCCTGGCAACAATTGAAACTCTATTAACAGGATCCATTTCGGGGACATATGTCGCAACCAACGCGTGCCCGGATTCATGATAGGATGTTATTTTTCTTTCCTGTTCGGACTGCAAAGTTTTTCTTTCAGAACCCATTGTCACCTTCAACGATGCTTCATCTACATCCGCTGTGAATATTTCAACTCCACCTACACGCGCAGCCAGTATAGCTGCTTCATTTAACATGTTTTCAATATCCGCTCCGCTGAATCCGACCGTCTTTTTAGCAATTTTGTTTATATCAACTTCTGTTGAAAAGGGTTTGCCCCGCATATGAATTTTAATTATTTCTTCCCTGTCTTTTAAATCCGGCAAGGGAATGGTAATCTTTCTGTCAAACCTTCCGGCGCGAATCAATGCCGGATCCAGCATATCCGGGCGGTTTGTAGCCGCGACTACAATAACGTCCGTTCTAACGTCAAATCCATCCATTTCAATTAATATCTGATTCAGAGTCTGTTCTCTTTCGTCGTGCCCTCCGCCTATTCCCATACCTCTTTGCCTTCCAATCGCGTCAATTTCATCAATAAATATCATGCTCGGTTGGCTTTCTTTAGCCATCAAAAACAAATCTCTTACTCTGGCGGAACCTACCCCTACGAGCATTTCCATAAATTCGCTTCCCGCAACGCTGAAAAACGGAACTTCAGCTTCTCCGGCGATCGCTTTTGCTAATAAAGTCTTACCTACACCCGAAGGACCAACGAGCAAAATACCTTTGGGTGTACGGGCTCCCAGTTTCCTGTACTTTTCCGGATTCTTCAAAAAGTCCACTATTTCCATCATTTCGGTTTTTGCTTCTTCGTTTCCTGCTACATCGTGAAAGGTAATCTTGGACATCCCTTTGTTAAATAGCTTAGCGCGCGACTTGCCGAAAGAAAAAATGTCGCTACTTGCACCCCTCATCTGCCTGAAAATAAAGTAAATCAGCACAAGCGGAAGTCCTATCATCAGAATAGGGGACAATATATCCTCTAAACCTACCCTGTGTTCTACTTTTATTTCACCGGCAATTTTATTTCTGTCTACGTTGTTATTACTCAAAATATCATCAAAGCTAATCGAAGTTTCTTTTTCGGTTGTAAATTCCGAACCGTCTTTAAGCTGTACTTCTATGGAATCCCCCGCAACAGTAATATTTTGCACCTTGCCCTCATTTATCATTTGAACCAGTTCCGATATGGGTTTTTTATCCGTTCCGATATTGTTCTGAAAAAATGCGCTGAAAATAATATAAGCAAACAGCATCAGAAAAATATAAAAGAATATATTATTAAATATACTTTGAGGGTTCTTTGCCTGCTTAAGCATTTTTTGAGGATTTATAGAAGATCTGCTGATTTTTTTGTTCACTGCGGTACCTGGCTTTCCGTGTTTAGGCATTGAGCCGGGTTTATCATTTTCTTTTTGGCTGTTATTGTTATTCTGATTAAATAAAATCATATTATCCGTATGCAATTATAACTTAAGTCGCAACACGGGAAATTATACATTAAAACCTTGGCAGTTTCATCCTTTGTTTGATAACATCCAAAGTTTTTACGGCTTCTTCCCCGGTTTTTTTCACACCTAAAGCTAAAATGTCTTTAACTTCGTCTTTGTGATTTTCATAATAAACGCGTTTTTCTCTGATCGGAGCCAAAAACTCATTCAGCGCCTTAAACAGCTTTTCTTTAACCTCAACATCTCCAACCTGTCCTTCCGTATATCTATTTTTCAAGTCCTCAACTTCGTCTTTATTTGAATTAAAGTTTTCGTGGTAAACAAATACCGGATTTCCTTCTACTTTTCCCGGGTCTGTAGAATGTAACCTGTTCGGATCGGTGTACATTGACATTACTTTTCTTTTCAGTTCTACCTCCGAGTCGCCTAAATAAATACAATTATCGAGAGACTTCGTCATTTTGGTATTTCCGTCGGTTCCCACAAGCCTTCTTACCCTGCCCACCATAAATTGTATTTCCTTTAAAGTTTCACCATATAGCTGGTTGAATCTTCTCACTATTTCGTTTGTCTGTTCCAGGTGAGGAAGCTGATCTTCTCCCACGGGTACTAAGTCCGCCTGTACACACAAAATATCTGCAGCCTGTAAAATCGGAAAGTTGATAAAACCAAGCGAATAATTATCTCCCATACTCTTTTCTCTTATTTCA
>CAZEAL010000193.1:0-3165 GCA_964510265.1 uncultured Candidatus Saccharibacteria bacterium | reverse complement strand
AAACCTCTCGTGCCTGAATGAAACTCTTCCATCCCCACCGTTGCCGGCCTTTATTTTAATAGTCGCAATATCTATCATGGCTAGATTTTACCAGAGAATTAATAATTTATTTCTTAATAAGCAAAATCTCTGAAATTGAAGAATTCATTATTTAGCAGATTCGGAAATGGTAACCATAATAATCAATTAATATAGTTTAATGGATTTTGAGGAGTACCTTTGTAATTAATCGTAAAGTGCACATGAGGGCCGGTGGATCTTCCTGTACTGCCCATTATTCCAATTGACTCCCCCTTAGAAACCCTCTCTCCATAACTCACATCTATTCGGGACATATGCCCGTACACGGTTTCATAACCGTTTCCATGGTCAATTCTTACGTGCAAACCAAGGCCCCACGGATCCCACCCTGCTCTGGTAACGGTTCCCCCGGCACACGCAAACAATGGCGGTGATGATCCCCACGGCGTGGCTATATCCAATCCATTGTGATACCAGGAAAAGTACTGACTGATGATTCTTACTGTCGTGGGCCACATACACCACCCCTTGCTGGCGCTGGTGTCTACAGCCGGACCCGGACGTATTATAGCGGGCGCGGTCGGAATAACTACCGGTTCGGGGACTTTTGCCCCAGGAATAACCAATTCAGTACCTACAGCCAATTTTGATGTATCCAAAATATAGTTGAAGTCTGCGATCGCCTGGCTTGGCACGTCATATTTAGTAGCTATTGACTGCAGGCTATCCCCAGAAGCAACTTTATGAATCAGCCCGGCCACCGGAGGTATAACTACCTCCTGCCCCACTTTTAAATAAGCCAGATCGGACAAATTATTAACATACCTTAATGCATCTATGGAAATCTTAAATTTGTTCCCGATATCAGATAAAGTATCTCCCCCTTCCACTACATAAACAATCGGCTCGGTTCTCTGTCTGTTCTCCGGTATCACAGTCAAAGCCGTATTTCTTTGAGGAATTATGTCAGTAACATTAGCCAAATATATTGGATTTATTTCCTGGCTGTTAACAAACCTTGAACTGTTAAAGACCTTGCCGAATAAAAACACAAAAAAAGCTACGGACATAACCGTAGCAGTTGCAACCGTTCTCCCCAACCTTCCCCGCGACCAAATAAGCTTTTGCACCACCAGCCTTTTAAAATACCTAATTCCTTTATCGGTATATAAAAATAAATATCCGATAAGTCTTAAAAACTGGGCGATTTTTTTTATAAAGTACTTATTAAGAGCCTTTAAAAATGAAGCGCTTATCTTAAAATATTTTTCTATTTTATTTTTCCCCTTCGGCCTGAAACCGTTAAAATACTGCAGGAAAACTCTTTCAGACTTTGGACTCTTAATTGTGAATAGCATGGTATGCTGCTTATTTTAACAAGTTTAACAATTATTCTCAAAAGCGGCAGCAGATAAGGGTTTTAATTGCTAACTCTATTAATTCTTGTTTTTATGGAAGTGTTAACCAGATGCTTAATTAACTGGGCTTATGCAAACTTAATAGAAAATCTTTATTAGTTTTGGCTTTTCTCATTCTTTCAAGTACAAGTTCAGTGCTTTCTTTATCGTCAAGCAGGTCTATCATTCTTCTAAGTTTATAAACCGAGTCTAAAGTCTCTTTGTTATACAAATGTTCTTCGTGTCTGGTACTGCTTGATTTAATATCTATTGAAGGATATATTCTTCTTTCGGCCAATTGCCGGTCCAACCTTAATTCCATATTACCCGTACCTTTAAATTCCTCAAAAATCACATCGTCCATTCTGGAACCGGTATCCACCAAAGCAGTAGCGATAATAGTTAAGCTGCCGCCTTCCTCAAAGTTTCTCGCAGCACCGAAAAAGTGCTTAGCCGGATACAATGCCGACGGGTCAAAACCGCCTGTCAAAGTTCTTCCGGAAGGAGGAACAACCATGTTGTAAGCCCGCGCAAGTCTGGTCAATGAATCCATTAAAATAACCACGTCATTTCCTTTTTCCGCCAGCCTTTTTGCCCTTTCCAATGTCATTTCGGCAACGCGGGTCTGGTCTTCCGCTTTTTCATCAAAGTTGCTCGCGTAAACATCTCCTTTTACATTTCTTTTCATATCCGTAACCTCTTCGGGTCTTTCACCTATCAGGGCCACCATTAAATCTATTTCCGGGTAATTAGTCGAAATGCCGTTAGCTATATCCTTAAGCAGCCACGTTTTACCGGCTTTAGGAGGAGCAACAATCATAGCCCTTTGACCTTTACCAATCGGAGACACCAAATCGATCAACCTTGTGGTTAAAATGTCGGATGTGGTCTCAAGCTTTATCCAATCGTTAGGAAATATTGCCGTAAGCTTGCTAAACAAAGGTCTCTTTTTAGCTTCCTCCGGATCCATGCCATCAACTTTCTCCACCTTCAATAATGAAAGATATCTTTCTCCTTCTTTAGGATGCCTTGCCAATCCGGTCACCAAGTCACCCATTCTAAGACTGAATCTTTTAATCTGTGACTGGCTTATATAAACGTCTTTGGGAAGGTTTTCAAGCGGCTGCTCGTCCTGTCTCAAAACACCGTAATCAGGGAGAAGTTCCAAAATACCTTTTACCTGAATTGTTTCACCGGTATAATAGTTGCTCTCCTGGTTGTAATATTCATTGCCTGAAACACCGTTCTGAGCGCTTTGAGAATGGCTGCCGTGGCCATTGTGGCCGTTCCCCCCACTGGAAGCGCTAACACTACCTCCGCTACTACTGCTGCCACTTCCAATTCCGCTCCCGCCGGAATGCACGGTTTGAGAAGATATATCAGAAATTGTATCTGTGGATTTACGATCCGCGGCTTGTCCACTGCTTCCCCTCGACCTTGTTCTAACATCATAAATGTTAGACGGAGAATTTTTTACCGACCCACCGGAGTCTTGTGTATTTTGATTTGTTGAACTTGGCATAAGTGAAATTAATCCTTTGCGTGTAAATCTACGTTTGATTTAAAACCCATAAATTCCTTACTAAAGTCGGGAGATAGCCACTGCCCCAAGCTACCTCCCCACTCTAGTGAAGAACCACTGTACTCCATTTACCTTAGATATCTAATAACGCTTCATTTAAAAAGAATCATTGAAACATAAAAACATGGAGTAGTTCGAAACTCTAGACATATACACTTTAGCACT
>CAZEAL010000192.1:0-13071 GCA_964510265.1 uncultured Candidatus Saccharibacteria bacterium | reverse complement strand
TGCAGTTAATACAGGTTTTTTTCCCGTATATTCTAAAATAGTTCTGATGTGTCCCGGGCTTTCCGAGCGCGTCTACATACATTGCATCTTCCAAGGTGGAACCCCGGTGCTTGATACCTTCATTTAATATAAGTTTAACCGCGTCCAGAAGCTTTGCCGCGCTTTTTATGTCGATATTCTGGGTTTTAGTTTCCGGGTGTATTCCGGCTAAAAACAAGCTGTCTGTAGCATAGATGTTTCCGAGGCCGGCAATAATTTTTTGGTCCAATAATGCATTTTTTATCGTTGTTCTCTTACTTTTTAATCTTGCAGTGAAATCTTTCACATCCACGTTGCCTTTGTGAGCTTCGGGGCCGTATTTTTGTTTCAATTTTTCTAATTCCTCCTTATTGTATATGACAGCTTTACCGAACATTCTCATGTCGCAAAATCTCATTTCTACCTCTTTATTATTTTTTCTAAGCTTAAAAACTATTTTTGTCCATTTGTCCGGTTTAAATTTAAGGGATCTTAAGAGGAGTCTTCCCGTCATTGCAAGGTGGAAAGCCAGGTAATGACCATTGTCCAGAGTAAAGACTATGTTCTTGGCAACTCTTCCTATGGTATTTATATGCGCCTTTTGAGTGTGCTCCAAGAATAATTTTCTGTTAGGATACACTTTATACTCTCCGGTTATTTTTACCTCGCTAATAGTGGAATTTTCCAAATACTTCTTTAAATCTGACATTATAGTTTGTACTTCTGGTAATTCAGGCATTTTTTTGGTTCACTTCGCAGCTTTTCTCGCTTACGCTCGAAAAGTAGCGCCCTTTTGTTCGTAAAGAAATTGATCCCATTTATTCGAAACGAATGCTTCAAATTCTTTTTTGAATCTGTTAACGGAATATTTCTGAACGTGATCTCTTATTGAATTGCTGTTGTATACACTTTTTTTAATGTTTTCGTCAAATTCTTTCATTTTACTGACAAACTCTTCCAGGGTAACTTTGTCGAAAAACATTCCGTCTATACCGTCCCTCAAAGTTTCCAATATACCGCCTGACCTGTGGGCCAGTACCGGCTTGCCTTGTGACATTGCTTCAATAGGTACTATGCCAAAATCTTCTTCTTCGACTGGGAATATAAGACCCAGGCATTCGTTCATTTTTTGGAATTTCACTTCATCTGAAGTCTGTCCGAGAAATTTTATATTGTCTTTGGCCATTTTTTTGAGTTTTGACTCTTCTTTTCCCGTGCCGATGACTTCTAATGGCAGCCCTAATAAATTGAAAGCCTGAATTATTAAATCAAAGTTTTTATATGCGGCGAGCCTTCCAGCGGCTAAATAATAAGGAGCTTTCAAATTATCCGATTCAACAATTGATTTCGTTTCTACATCCACGGGAGGATAAATAACCGTTGCTTCGCGCCTGTAAAATTTTTGTATCCGTTTAGAAGTTTCACGTGAGTTTGTAAGCAAATAATCCGGTCTTTGAGCGCTGATGTAATCCCATACCCTTAAGGAAGTGTCTATAAAAGAAACGAATGGCTTATAGTACCAGTTGTTTCTGTTAGTGCTTTCCACGGAGTATTTGTATAAAAATCTTGGGGGAGTATGGACGTAGCTTATATGAAGCTGGGTAGGTTTTGTTAAAACTCCTTTAGCCCAGGCGTTTCCGCTTGAAATTATTAAGTCATAGTTTCTGAGATCAAAGTTTTCAAAATACAAGGGCATTAAGAAGGTAAAATACTTGGGCCACTTAGATAGAAGGGAAGTACCCGGGCTAATTATTTTTTTTGAGTTCAATTTTTTGGAGAGCAAATCCGGTTTATATATTCCCGTGAATATTTCTGCTTCGGGAAATATATCTGACATTATTTCAAGTGTTTTCTCTGCACCACCGTATTGAACTAAATAATCATGTATAAGTGCCACTCTTGGTATGTCCATGGCAGCATTATATCAAAGATGTGCCTAAGTTATTGACATAAAATGTAATTCATGAGTACATATCTATATATATTTCGCTGGTTATTTTTCATGAATTGGTGAACAAATAACCAAATTTCGATCTCAAACGAGAAAAGGGTCGCAAAGAGAGCCAATTTTAAAACTTATGAGAAAAGGGATAGCTGCTCCTACAATTTTGCTCGTTGTAGTAATATTTTCTGTTGCTGGTATTGTTTCATTCACCCTGGGGAATAATAAAGAAAACGATGTTAAAGGGACTTCTAATAAAAAAGCGGGTGATGAAAAAGCCGGTTTTGTTTTTGAAGTCAGTTCATCCACTACATGGGAGATGCCTGAATATTTGTGTAATACAGAATCGGAATGTAAATCCGGTCCGACTTCTGGCAAGAGATGGGGTACGATAGGAGGTGGGGGAACATCTATGAAAAATGTCTTAGTTCCTTATGAAGATGCATGGAAAGCGTATAAATACCTGAAAGTTTATATGAAACCCGGTCTGTCCTCATCTGGGGTTGTGTTTAAGGTCAACCTACTTAACGACGGAACAGGGGCGCAAAAAGTTACAGTGGGAGAAGATAATTTAAATTACGAAGCGGTTTTAGTTCCGTTGGAAAATTCGGTTTCCGGTCAGATAAAAATTGCTTCTTTCACCTCTGAACGTTAATTTAATCCGATTTTTTCACATTATTTGCAGCCTGTACTCAATTATCAAAAAGACAATATATAGTGCCAGTAAAAATACTGCTTCAGGTTTGTCTATTGTTCTTTTAGATCTGACAAATTTGAGAAATATCAGCATGGCGATAATAAAAATACCTATGGATTGCAGCCCGAAGGCTGTGGGGTCGATTCTCAGATCTATGGGATGAATTAGAACTGTAACTCCAAGTACGAGTGTTGAGTTTGCCACAACGCTCCCTACTATGTTTCCCAAAATTTCCTGGTTATGGTGATATTTCAAATTAACAACCGTGTATGCAATTTCGGGCATCGAAGTTCCCACGGCTATTAAGGTCAAACCTATAAATCCGAGATTCCAGCCTGCGGCCACGCTTAAGCCTTCAGCGGATTTGACGATGATTTCGCTTGCTCCCAAAACCAGCAATAAAGAAAAAAGAAAAACTGCTATTTCTTTCCAGATGTTTATTTTCTCAATACTTTCTTTCAGGCGTTCAAATCCGGTGCTTCTTTTTATTACCGCCATAATATATATAATGTAGGTGGAAAGCAGAATGAATCCATCAAATCTCCCCAAATACCGGTCCGTTAGCAGGGCTATCGGCAAAAAGGAAAAGAACACCACATAATAAATATCCCTGCTTTCTACGACGCTTCTGGTGGTAATGGGATACGCGATTAAAACCGGGATGGCAATAATTATAGTCAATAGAGCAATGTTTGATCCTACGGCGTTGCCAAATGATAATATAGGATTTTTGTCGATAGCGGACGTTATTCCTACTACAGTTTCGGGCAGAGAAGTAGCGACGCTTACAAGCAAAAAGCTTATTGTATAAACGGAAATGTGAAAATGATGGGCAATTTTTGAGGTTGCTTTTATAAACAAAGTGACCGCTCTTAACAAAGCAAAACAGCCAATTATAATCAGCAGTAAATAAAATAGGGCAGGCATTATTAATTAATGATATTGGTTTGTGAGCGAAATCTCAAACCTTTCATAATTTCCGAGCCTATAATAGTCAAAAATGAAACTGCTACGCAGACAGCTAATATGTTTAGGGGCAGTGGTGTGGTTTTTAACAATAAATTTCCGGCACCGGTATAAACAATTATAAGCTGAAGCAGTCCTGACGCTATTACGGTGCTTCTCAAATACATGTTATTTAAAACTTTCTTAGAGAATATTGAGTGGGTTTCGGATTTATTGTTTATTGCATGCAGCAGCTGACAGAAGGCTAAGGTAATCAATGCTGCGGTCTGTCCGTGCGGTAGCGATATCCGCAGCCCCAACCTGAAGGCAATAAAAGTAGCAAAAGTTATAACTGCGGCCTCAATAAACATATAAAGCCATCTATCTTTATTCAAAATACTCACATTTCTATCTCTCGGCCCGCGCGACATAATATCGGCCTCTCCCTGTTCCATGCCCAAAGATAGTGCCGGCAAACCGTCTGTTACCAGATTAATCCATAATATGTGTATCGGAAGCAGTGGAAGTGGCATCCCTGAAAAAATGCTCAACGCTATGAATAGAATTTCCGAAATATTGCAGGAAATCAGATACCTGATGGTTTTTATTAAATTGTCATATACAATTCTTCCTTGTTTAATTGCTTCCACTATAGTCGCGTAATTGTCGTCCTGAAGCACCATATCGGAAACCTCTTTTGTTACGTCAGTACCGGATATGCCCATGGAAATCCCGATATCGGCGGTTTTAATTGCCGGCGCGTCATTAATACCGTCTCCTGTCACAGCTACTATCTTGTTTTGTTTTTTGATCGTTTCCGTAATTCTCAATTTTTGTTCGGGTGATACTCTGGCGAAAACTTTTATCTTTCCCAAGAGTTCTTTTATTCCTTCGTGGTTTTTATCGCCGAGTTCACTGCCGTCAATTACTTCATCTTCGTCTTTTATTAAGTCAAGCTCCCTGGCGATATTGCTCGCGGTTAATTTGTGGTCTCCCGTCAAAATCAGTGTTTTTATGCCTGCATTTGACGCGTTGGTCATTGCAGTTTTTACTTCGGGTCTTAGAGGGTCCTTTTGAGCCATTATTCCCAGAAATCTATGATAAGTAGAGAGTACGTTTTCAGGGTTATCTGTATTTATGGCATCTTCAAAAGATTCCTTGGACATTTCTTTCGAGGAAAACGCTATATTTCTTAACCCCGTTTTTGCAAAATTATCATTAAGCGTAGAAATCCTGTCATTGTCGTCGGTTACCATAAAGGAAATGACTTCCGGCGCTCCCTTGGCTATTACGAGTACGATATCTTTATTTTCGGGGTCTTCAACTACTGTTAGCATTTTTTTGCTGTCTGATGAAAAGGGGATTTCATAAATTCTTTTATGTTTATTTCTTGTATTTTGAATATCCATACCTGAATCTAACGCGCACGCCAGTAAAGCCGTCTCGGTAGAATCACCGACAAAATTAAAATTACCTTCCTGATCTTTGTTTATAATGGCGTCATTGCATAGAACGGAGGCTTTTAAAAGTTCCTCTACCTCTTTCACATAGTTTTTGTCAAAGTTGCCTTTGTCATCTCTTTCATATATTTGATTTAAATTGGCTATGGTTGTGACGGTCATCTTATTTTGAGTAAGAGTGCCGGTTTTGTCCGTAAGTATATAATTTACCGATCCCAGCGTTTCCACCGCCTCGAGTTTTCTTATTATCGCTTTGCTCTTGGCCAGTTTTGACACGCCTACAGCTAATACAATAGTAACTATCGCGGGCAGACCCTCCGGAATGGCGGCAACAGCCAGGCTTACGGAAACCAAAAATGATTCTTTAACCGAAAGGCTTCCTAAAGTGTAAGACGCTACAAAAATGACTATCACAATTGCCCCTGTTATCAAAGTCAGTTTTTTGCCGACTTTGTCAAGTTCTATGCTAAGAGGGGTTTCATTTTGCGGTGCGGTCTGAATAAGAGTAGATATTTTGCCTATTTCGGTGTCTTTTCCCGTTCCAACAACAATACCTTGTCCTCTGCCAAATGCCACATTAGTATCTTTAAAAGCCATGTTTTTTAAATCACCCAACAGAGTATTTTCATCCAGAATTGTATTCGGATCCTTCTTGGCCGGTTTGGATTCTCCTGTGAGGGCCGATTCATTTATTTCCAAGTTAAAGGCTTCTATTAAGCGCAGATCAGCAGGAATTTTATCTCCCGTTTCAAGTACTATCAGGTCGCCTACTACAACTTCTTCTGAATTAATTATTTCCAGGATGCCGTTTCTTATCACTTTTGCCTGGGTTTTAGATAAGGTTTTCAGGGCCTCTATCGCTTTTTCGGCTTTTGACTCCTGAATATATCCCATAAGAGCATTTACGATTACAATAAAAATAATTACAGTTGCGTCCAGTTTCTCGCCCAGAATAAATGAAACTACAGCCGCCGCCACCAATATTAAAACCAGTACGTTTGTAAATTGTTTTGCAAATTTTGTAAGATTGCTTTCTTTTTTTTCTTCGGGAATAGAGTTTAATCCGTATTTAATTAATCTTTCCGCGGATTCGTCTTTAGTTAAACCGTGCGGACCGGTCTTAAAAAATGAAAATATTTCTTCAACGGTTTTTGCTTGAAACATAATTAGGTATGTATAGCATATTATAAATGGTTTATCATTGTGTAATATTAAAGTATGACTAGTTTTGATAAAAAGCTTTTATTCAAATACCTTCAGGAAGAGATTAAAGGTTTGGTCCAGGACGGTTTGATACTTTTATCTCATGCCAAAGAACACGAAGGGGAAATATCCGATTTTTCATACCTGGTGTTTCCATTCTCTAAAGCCTATGAAGGATTCTTAAAAAAGTTTTTCCTAGACTTGGGATTAATAAGAGAGGATGAGTATTACAGCGATGAAATAAGAATCGGAAGAATTTTAAATCCCGGATATCTTGAAGAGCATAAATCGGTTTATAAGTTTTTGAGTCAGCACGAAAAGGGCGGGGAGGTTTTTACCCGAAAGCTCTGGGAAATTTGGAGAAAAGGAAGAAATCAGGTATTTCATTATTTTCCTCACAATTTTAGGAAATTGAGTTATGAAGAAGCGAAGCAGATAATAGACGAAATACTGGATATTATGAGTGAATGTGTTTCCAGATGTTATATAGGATCAAACAACAGGCATCTTAAGAACGCGGTGAGCACAATAATGTAACCCCAAATCTAAACCTATTGGCATGATATACTATTATTCTTCTGTTTCATTAATACTTATTTATAGGTATTTATTATGACTGGTATGAGCAAAAACAAGTTAAAAGTTGCTGTGGGATTAAGCGGGGGAGTTGACTCGTCTGTTGCCGCTTATCTGCTGAAAGAGCAGGGATACGATGTTGTAGGTGTGCATATGCAGTGCTGGGACCAGCGGGGGGACGGATGCACGGCCGATCGGGACAGGGCGGATGCGGCAGAAGTTGCAGGGATATTGGGTATTAAATTTGTAGTTCTGGATTTTGTTAAAGAATATAAAGAAAAGGTTATAAACTATTTTTATTCCGAATATGAAAAGGGAAGAACACCGAACCCCGATGTAATGTGCAATAAAGAAATTAAGTTCGGAATGTTTTTGAACTGGGCGGTTGATGCCGGATTTAATTACATTGCTACCGGACATTATGCGCGGATCCTGAATGACAGCGGTGTTTATAAACTGCTTAAAGGTGTTGATCATTCTAAAGATCAATCTTATTTTTTGTATCTGCTCGGGCAGGAGCAATTATCTAAAACGTTATTTCCGGTGGGGGATAAAATTAAAAAAGAAGTGAGAGCTATAGCCAAAAAAGCCAGTCTTCCCACGCACAGCAAAACCGACAGCGTGGGAATATGCTTTATCGGAGATATAGATGTAAAAGAATTCTTAAAGCAAAGACTGCCTAATAAAGAGGGAAACGTGGTAAACAGCAAAGGGGAAGTTATCGGAAAGCATGAGGGAATCTGGTTTTACACCATAGG
This sequence comes from uncultured Candidatus Saccharibacteria bacterium, assembly GCA_964510265.1. GTDB lineage: Bacteria > Patescibacteriota > WWE3 > UBA101185 > UBA10185 > 2-02-FULL-38-14. The sequence continues at coordinate 5,472 of CAZEAL010000192.1, read as the reverse complement.
CCAAAGGCACGGATTTTCAATAGATAAATATCAGGGCCTTCCTATGTATATTATAGATAAAAATGTCGGGAAAAATGAATTAGTGGCGGGATTTGCCAAAGAAGCCGAAAGAAAGTCATTTGAGGTTTCGGATCTGCATTGGATTTCCGAAGATTTATTGAAGAGCCACATAAGCATTTCCTGCGACGTACGTATTAGGCATTTAGGGGATTTGTACAAAGCTGCGTTGTCAAACGGCGGTGAAAACGGGAAAGTTTTATTGGAAAACAGTGTGTTTGGAGTAGCGCCCGGCCAGAGCGCGGTGTTTTATATTGGGGATGAATTGGTAGGCGGGGGGATTATTAAATAATACTTAGTTCTACGTAAAACTAATCTGAATAAAATTCGTATTACGTCTAATTGGTTCCCTATTCAGAACTTTATTAGAAGTTTAATTCCTATATTTAGTATAAAGCCACTAGAATTATTCCCTGCTCGCGAACCATTTGACAATAGTGCATTCGGGATGATATAACAAAGTTGTTATGTAATTTTCGGGACAGGAAAATTATGGAAATCAAATTTATGTCGTCTGCCTCTAGGAGATGCTACGTTAAAGATTTTATTGGCAAACAAGCGGAATCGGATCAAAAGCAGATATTTAGCGATTTGAAACTGGTAGCAGAGTACGGTTATACGGCATCTATCAATGCCGGTATGCTTAAGTCTTTGAAGGGAGACAAATTGAAAAAATATAAAATACATGAGCTAATAATTAAAACTGCGAATGCAAGTTTCAGAATCTTATGTATTTTCAGAAATTCCGTATGTTATCTTTTGCATGCCTTTAAGAAGGGGAGTGATGGAACTCCTGCAAATGAATTAAGCGTTGCGTTTGGCAGAGCATCATACTTAGTATCAATTTTGTAAAAGGGAGGTAATATGGATAGTTTGCAAAATTTATTTGAAGTAGAAAAAGAATTACTAGATAAAAACTCTATATTACGTGATGAATACAAGAAAATAGACTTGTCATTTGAAATTGCTAGGATGGTTAAAGAAGCCCGACTTGTAAAAGGATATACTCAGGGAAAGCTTGCAGATTTGTTAACTACTAAACAGACAGGTATATCAAGGTTGGAGAGAGGGTTATCCCTACCTAGTCTTAGTTTTTTAGTAAAAATAGCTGAAGTGTTAGGTACTTATATAGTTCCACCACGGGCTAATTCAATGTATGTTAATGGTTCAAACACAGTTATTACAAGGCAAGTAATTGTTTCAGATCTTCGGGGGGTAGATATGTATTATTCTATAAATTTAGCTGCTGTTAGCAGCGGTGCTTATCGTGCCAATTTGGAGTAATTATGATAAATCATATCTGGTCAGTTTTATGTAGGGAATCCATTATTGACATTGATTCCAATACTATTAGCTTAATAAATGTTGTTGAAGAACTTATTGTTGATCTGAAACCTGATGTTAAGCTGCCAATGGGTGAAAAGTTAAATATCAATGTTAATTATGAGGTTGTGAGTATGTGGTCTAGAGATTCTTTTGATGATAGAGCCATAGGATTGAAAATAGAGCTAATAAATCCAGACAAAAGTGTAGTAAATGAGTTTACACACAAGGCTGTATTTCCTGAGAAAACAATAAGATTGAGAACACGAATTAAGGTACAGGGACTTACCGTAACAGTGGCAGGAGTCTACTATATACAAGTACTTTATCGCCATTCTGACAGTGAAAAGTTTAAGACGGTTGCTAGGCTCCCAATGCAAGTACAAATTAACAAGCAAATTCAATAGTTAGGAGGATATCAATTGCATTTAAGATAGAAGGTTACATTATATGGATCATATAAACTTTATTTGAATCGAGCTTATTTATATCCATATATTTAAACTTAGTTTTCTTTCTCATTATATTCATTGTATCATTTTGTTTTTGAGAACTGATTCCTAATTAAGAACTTTATTTGAATTTTACTGTCTATGTTTATTGACAGTTAGGTCAAAATCACCCTGTATGTTTAATTTATTCCAAAGTCCGGTAACCCAATTTTTATCTGTAAGACTTTTTTTAAACCTTGTTGATTGTACCCTGATTATGCCTTTGAAAATATCTTTTATATAAGAACCACGCAATTCGTTATCGTTACAAACATATTTTAATTTACGATCGTGAATACCAACGCCATGAAAATTAGACCATAGTTTGTTTCCCAATGGTCTCGCAGAATTCTAATCTAAAAGTATAAATTGGGAATGGACTTGGTCAACATGTTGATTAATTACCGATAAATCACCCCCATTTTTATAATCCCAAATAGCCCAACTAGCATAAGGCCCGTAATTCTTAGTTAAATTGGCGTATTCATCGGAACTATACATAATCGGAGTAATACCATATAACCCAAACCATTTCTACATATATTTTAAATGGAGTTTTAGCCGAAGTTTGTTATCTGTATATACGGATTTGTATTTATGCTATTCAATTCTTAAGGCTTTCTTATAAACAATTTGGAAAGTGTAATTCACTGTATAATGTTAATTTCCATACTCAGTTCTGACTGTTACTTTGTTCCTGCCTTCTAAGTCGCCACATATTCTACTTGCATTTTCATCTGACATCAACAGCTCCCCCCGCGCAATTGCATCTAACATCATATCAGAATAGTTTCTTAAAAGAGGGTGATAGAAGTTATACTTTCTCCCATCATCGCATATTACTATTGATTTTTCTCTATCTGGGACTAATTTAATATTTTTAGAAATATAGGACGCGACTAATAGTGTAATAGATAAAGTTACTAAAATTGGCAAGCGATGCTTTACAATAACTTTCCACAGATTCATATTTATATTTTAGCAGCTGGTCTCTAACTCAGAACTTTAAGTAGTGTTGAAGTTGATAATTTGTTGGTGTGCCAAGCCTTGCTATTGAGTTGTTGTTTTGCATGTATATTTAGTACCTTGTCCGTAATCATCACCAAGGCGGCAATCCACACCGCACTCGTAGTCCAGCATATTGTAATCATATTCTTTTTTGAAATTGATAAGAAGGTAATCATTATATTCATCTGCTGTTGCATTAACCCACTTTCTACACTCCTCTAAGGATTCAAGTAGGTCTGATTCTTTCCACAGTTTTAATTCCTCATAGTTGGGATAAAAATATCCAATATATATTATTGGTTTCTTAATAAAATACGTAACGAAACCAATTATTAAACCTAATATAAATATACCCAATACATTTTTCATATATTTATGGGTAAATTGTACTGTTTCATGGTGTTAAGGAAAACAGCATGTTCGGCCAGGTGGGATATATTTCGATCTGTGGGGGTTGATATTAGTGTTATGGAAAGTGCGGCCGCCTTAACTTATCTAATTCTGTGCTGGAATTTTTCCGGGTAGCTTTTAAAACAAGAATCCCTGTTGTCCTCTAATGATTTATTTATTATATTTGCATTAGTGGTTGGTAAGTGACAAAGACAACCCATTTGTTCATTGTCATAATTTACAAGTGCAGTCATACGCATTGTCAAGTTATCAACTGTGCTAATATCATCTGGAATATTGTTTTCTTTCGCGTATTCTTCGAAAGGCATCTCGTTAATTTCTATACAAGACTTTGTTAATAAACCTTGTGACTTGCATTCTCTGAACCAATATTTTTCATAGCTTTGCTCTGCCTGCGCTATGCAAAGGGCTAATGGTTGTTCATAGTAATCTTTACTCTCCCTTTCTTTTTTCTGTAAAGTTGGTTCAAACTCTTCCGCCATTTTCCTTTGTAGGTTTATAAATAATAAAATAATAGATAGTAGGTAAAACAATTAAGAGTGCAAAAATTATAAGTATTATTTTATTCATACATTTATATTAGCATTTTTTAAAACGCTTTAGTTTTTGGTTCGCCAGGAGGGATGTTTTTTGAACTTTAAAAATAGTTAGCTCTTTTATACATTTGAAATTAGAAATTTCATACTTTTTTAATTTTTATTTGGTAGTTTAGTATTGTGAATGAAAAAGAATTATATAAGCTTATAAAACTGGTGCAAAAAGCAGCTAAAAAACATAACAAGAAGGTTTTACTCATATTAAAATAGAAATAGCTTATAATGTACCAATGCTTGAGATAGTAAGACAGCTGAAAAAAACAAATCCAGACTTGAAGGAACGCGAAATAGAGGGGGTTCTTTTTATTCTGAAAAATAATTTGGGATACGGCGCGAGGTCGGAAAATAATTCCGGAAGCAGCTTCGGATTGAAAAATAACGAATTAATAACATTAACCGGGTTACCAAAGGAAACTCTTAAAATTTTTAAATCTTCGATGTCAAATCTTCTGGAGAAAAGTGAAGAGTATATTAAGTTGAATGAAGAGGGGATCAAGCAGCTTTCATCGCTGGACCTCAGACCGTATTTATGGACGCTGGTTGATATAGGAAACCCAGAACTCGCGGAAAAAATTCAGCAGATCAGGCAAGGCACTTTGCTTAAAGAAAAAAGAGAATTCGATCAGTTTTTTGCCACTTATAAAACCACATCCTCAAAAGCGGCGGTGCTATATGAAAAGGGAATGGTTGACGGTAAAAACATTGCCATCCTCGGAGACGATGATCTGGTTTCGATTGCGCTGGGAATTAAATATCCCAACTTTAATAAAATCACTGTATTTGATATCGACGACGCTGTATTGAACACCATAAAAACATTAGCTTCCGAACTGGGATTAAAAAATATCGAAACGGTTAATTATGATGCGCGGAAAGATCTTCCTCATCTTTTTGAGGGTGCTTATGATGTGGTTGCCACAGATCCTCCGTATACATCCGGTGGCATTTCTTTGTTTTTGAACAGGGGAATTCAGCTTGTAAACAAAACGAGTGCGGGCAGATCCAATGACTATTCTGGAAAATACATTTTCCTTTTTTACGGAAACAGTTTTAAGTCTCCTGAAAAAACCTTAAAAATACAGGAACTGATATTAGATTACGGACTTTTAATTGAAGACAAGATTGATAAGTTCGCGAGATATTCTGGAGCAGAATCGGTGGGGAATGCCAGTTCGTTATATATTTTAAAGCTGACACCTTTTATAAAAAATATACCGGTGCTTTCAAAACCGGAAATATACACTTTCGAAAATGTTAAAGAGGAAAAGTTTCCGTTTGTGGATCATTATACGTTTAAATTTTTTAAAGTTCCGAGAAATCTACTGGTTTCGAAAAAGGATTTGGTAAATAATATTGAAAGTTTCTGCACTGCACACAAACTGAAGATAGTAGACACAAAAATTACGGATTTTAAAAAGTCCGGGTTGAGTTTGACCTTTATCCTTTCTACGTCTAATTTACTTTTACATACCTGGCCCGAGTTTTCTGCGCTTCACATAGACTTAATTACATGCGCACCTATTTATAATAAGGAAAATATGGTTAAAACTTTATCGAAGGCATTTAATTCTTTCAGTGTTGAAGCC
>CAZEAL010000191.1:0-3753 GCA_964510265.1 uncultured Candidatus Saccharibacteria bacterium | reverse complement strand
TTTCGGGCGGAGTATAAACTGTACCGGAAAGAATGCCGCTGCCATAAGAAAGAGTCCATTTTAAATTAGGATCGTTTCCTGATACTGGCTTTGTCTGTCCATTTGATAATTTGGCCGTCACGGCAATGTTGGAAGCCAGATCATACGAAGCTAATATCTGCGCTTCATCAGTTGCCTTGCTTAACTTGATTGAAGCTAGCGCAATAACTTTAAGCCTGAATTGCACCGTTTTAGTTATGCCCGCCTCGGTGTAGTTGGCAGTAAATGCAGCAGTTTCTGCTCTGGCGGGCGCGGTGTAGGTCGTACCTGAAAGTGTTCCAAAACCTGAAACTAGCTTCCATGTAGTGCTATTCGTTATGTTGTTAATCGTACCGTTTGATAATTTATCGCTAACTATTATCTGGCTTAAATCGTAGGTTGCGCAACTAACAACCTCATCCGTAGTTTTGCTCAGAGTTAACGAACTAAGACCTATCACCTTTAATTTGAATTGAGCCGTTTTAGTTATGCCATTTTCGGTATAGCTGCCTATAAACACTGCGGTTTCGGTTTTCGCTGTCGGCGTATAAAGCGATCCGGAAAGATTTCCGGATCCCGATGAAAGTGCCCATATCAAATCAACGCTTTTGGAATCTCCATCAGAAAATTTAACTATAGCATTGACTTCCGAAGCCAGGTCGTATGTGGCCGGAAGCATTATCTCGTCGGTCGTTTTATCCAGAACAACCGAACTAAGACCGGTGACCTTTAACCTGAATTGAGCGATTTTCGTTATACCAGCTTCGGTATAGCTCGCGGTAAAAACAGCGGTTTCAGATTTGGCTGGAGCTGTATATACCTTGCTATCAAAGAGGCCAGAGCCCGAAGAAAGCGCCCATGTTAAGTTAGGGTTGCTGGTAATGTCGTTGATCGTGCCATTCGAAAGTTTGTTCGATACGATTATCTTTGATGCCAAGTCATATATTTCGCAACTATTAACCTCATCGGTTGTTTTGCTTAAAATTAAAGAACTAAGACCCGCGACTTTCAATTTAAATTTAGTGGCCTTGGTAACTCCATTTTCAGTATAGTTTGCAGTAAATGTTGCATTTTCGACCTTCGCTGAAGGAGTATAAACGCCATCGACCAGAGTTCCGGCGCCAGACGAAAGTGTCCATTTTAAGTTCGGATCACCTTTAACTATGGCCTTCGTGGTCCCGTTCGATAATTTAGCCGTTACAATCAATTCGGTCGAAAGATCATAGGTAGCAGGCAGCTGAATTTCGTCAGTCGTTTTATTGAGCGATATCGAGATCAGACCCGTGACGGTCAGCCTAAATAGCACTAATTTAGATATTCCGTTTTCTGAATATAATGCTTTGAAAACTATTATTGCCGGCTTGTTTGTTGCCGTATATGTAATTCCATCCAACGTTCCGCCGCCCGAATATATTGACCAGGCTGGTGTTATAACCTCAGCGGTTTTATCTGAAAAATAAGCGGTTGCGGATATTTTAGACAAATCATAAGTTGAACAGGTTTGGATTTCGTCAGTCGTAAAATTTAAAACTATTTTGGTCAGACCCTGGGCCGCGCATTTATCAGGAGCTCGGCTGATGTCAAGCTCTTCGTTTAATTTTTGTTCCAGGGCAATATAATAAGAATCATCGCTATCGACAATTAATTCTTCATTGCCTTCAATTACTGAGCTTTCGCCATTAACGATATTTGAAACGATAGTGTTTTCGTTAGCATTATAATTGCCGCAGCCTGCAAACCATACCACGGCAAACAACAAAATGATTACGGAAGACGCTATTTTAAAATAAAAACTTGAATACTTCAAATTGAAATCACTTTCCCTTTTTTAATTTAGCATTTATTAAATTAATAATTTCTTTGTTATTTTTTTCTTTAGCAAGCGTAATAGCATCTTTGTTATCTTTTCTTTTTATGTGAATATCAGCACCGTATTTAATGAGTATTTTCACTATTTCCAAGTCTTCATTTTCAATTGCATAAGTTAATGGCGTGTTTCCCGCATTGTCGCTTGCATTGATGTTGGCACCGTATTTAATTAAACGTATAATAAGGTTATTATAAGATATGCGCGAATTACTATTTATTTCTGCATTGGATCCTTTCGGATCATGTATGATAAAAAAATTCAAATATTTTGAATAAATATAACTTCTTTTTTTGATTGCCAATAATAAGGTAGTTGAGCCATCTTTACTTTTTAAATTAATATATTTTTGGTTATTCAAGGAAAGATTTAACCTACAATCACCCTCGGTATATCCACAAAGTATAGGATTTAAAGATAATTCCTGATCAATTTCACCCTCGGCATTACTTTTAGGAATAGTCTGTTTTTCTATAACCTCATCGTTGGTGATATAGGCTGCAAAATAGGGTAACTCCTTTGTTTTATTTCTTAAATAAATAATAAAAGGGCACTGGACATTTATTTTATAGTATATAATTCCTTTTTCACTTGTGGAAAAAGAAGTAAATGTCTCAGAAAGAAGCTTTGTGTCTTTTATATTAAAATTGAACACTATTTTTTGAACGCAATTATTTAAAAATATATCTTCATAATATTTTTTAAATGTCTTATTGATTAATTGTAAGTTATTAAATTCAGTATATTTATGTATAAAATCAAATTTTATTTTTGGTATGGAAAGAAATGATAAAGCACTCTCTTTAGGTGTTTTTTGCATTAACTTATCATTTATTATTTTTTGAATTTCATTATAAGATTCAGTCAAAGAACTTGAAGCCGGAATAGTTGATATTATTAATTCGTCCTTATCTGAATCGGTTTTTAGTTTAATAATAGAGCCTTGAGGGCCTTCAATTCCGACTTGACCGAGCTGGTCTCTATACTCGTCTATTTCTCTATCATTATGGTACAATACTTCTATATTATTTTTCATTTTTTCATTTTTATTTATTTCCTTAGCACCATAGGCTTTCGCAAAAAAACTTTTTTCATCAACAGCCATACGTATTGGAGCAATTGTTTCAAATTCACTCGAAAATTTAAGGTTTATATAAAGATATGAAAAGGCCATTATTTCATTTGACGATAAATTAAAATCAAATTTTGGCGGCATTTCACCAGTTTTTGAAAGTCCAAATTTGTTTTCTACCGCTTCATTAATTTTTTTAACTATTTCATCGCCGCCGAACCCCGCCATAGCTATGTATAATTCCTCATTAAGAAGTGACGGTTGCATATAGAGAGTATTGAGTTTTTCGGCATATTCCGGAGCGTGCACAATTTCTAACGTACCTTGTGCATATTTATTACAGATTTCGTTCCAGGCTGTTTGAAATGTTGAGCAATATATTATATTTTCACCGGTTGTAATTTTTGTGTCAAAGACGGGCGTAATTCTTGTAGCATTCAATTGAGATGAGTTGACCGAACTTTGGCAGAAAAATGTTAACAAAATAATTATTAAAACAATATTAATTTTAGTCATTATATTCACAATTATTTTCCACCTTTTATTAAATACATTTTATTATAATCAAATATATTTAAAAAGTCAATTAAGACCTAATTAGGCCAAATGAGTATTTACCGATAATTTGAAAAGTCATAACTTAAATAGATTAGCATAGCGGGCTATTTAAGAATTTATTTTTTTGAAAAACCATGTGGTTAAATAAGTTCAACTGATTCCGCCGCTAGCTCCTTCCTGTCTTGCCCCGAAGAGAGCCCGCCGCCGCCTCGCCGATAAACCTTGCCTTATGTAAACT
>CAZEAL010000190.1:0-1809 GCA_964510265.1 uncultured Candidatus Saccharibacteria bacterium | reverse complement strand
TATATTTCTCTCAGCCATAAATCTTCTTTTTGATGTTGTCACGTATTTTTGATCTTTAGTAGGATAACCTCCGATTCCTACTGATCCACCGCTGTAGTGATATAACACCGCATCGGGTACAGGAAATACATCCATACCTACCATATGAGCCTTCCACGACAAATCCACGTCTTCCGCAAATAAGAATGTATCTTCATCCATCATTCCCACTTTAATATATTCTTCTAATGGCATAAATACTCCGCTACCGTCGGCGTAAAAAACCTTTTTAAGCTGTTTTTTGCCGTCAGAAGTGTATGTTCTTGCCGGATAACCGAAAACATCAGACGCAATCCCGCAACTGATAAACTCTTTTGCATCGTATGTATATTGTTTTGCTGCATATATATTTCTGGGATTTTTTTCAGCAGCATTTACAAGATTTTCCACAAGTTTAGGATCCGACCAGGTATCCGGACCTAGCAAAAATATGTATTTTCCAGATGAATGAAGTGCACCAAGGTTGTTACCTCCAGCACAGCCGTAATTCTCGGCTGATAATACGATTTTTCCGTTCTTCAATCTTTTTTTTGAATCTTCAAAAGTATTATCAGGGGATAAATTATCTACAAATATAACTTCCACATTCTTATAAGTCTGATTGTTTACGGTATCAAAGTATTTCTCATTAAACTTTTCGTTTTTATAAGCGGTAGTAACTATAGAAACCACCGGTTTTCCGTTGGAACCGAAGCCCGGTTCATATTTCTCAAAAACCTCTCTGGCTTTAAATTGGTATTTATACAAAAAATACTCACTTAAATAATCTGTTATAGCTTCCTGCCAATTTCTCATAACTTCTATTCCTTTCTCGTGAAATTTTTTATTTTCCATAACTTCACACGTTGGGCGTGGAGCATAAAACGACTCATTAAAAAAATCTCCGCTGACTTCTTTAACCCATACATGGTTTAACTGCAGTATATCTTTTATTTTTACTGCAACATCATATCTTGAACAATTCCCTTCGGAAACCATATGGTACAAACCATAGTCTTTAGACTCATTAGTCATTTTAAGGATCCCGGAAGCAAAATCCAATGTATAAGTCGGGCATCCGAGTTTATCTATAAGACCGTAAATAATAGTCTGACCCGAATCAACCTGTTTTAAAATCTTTTTAACGAATTTTTTATCCCTGTCACCGCTGCCCATCATCCATCCGGCTCTAAAAATAAAATACTCCTTCATAACTGAAACTACTTTTTTATCGCCTTCATGCTTTGATTTACCATAGACATTTATCGGATTGGGTTCATCATCTTCTGTATAAGGTCTGTCACTTTCTCCGTCAAATACTCCGGCAGTGCTGATATGGACCATTTTTATTCCCAGGTCTTTACAAGCTAAAGCAACATTTTCAGCACCTTTTGCATTTGTATCAAAAGCTTCCTGCGGATGCTCCTCGCAATATTCCAAATCAGTCAGAGCTGCCAAATTAAGCGCCCAGTCCGGAGAATTTTCTTTAATCATCGAATATACTTTATCTTTATCGCGTACATCTAATTTTATAGTCCAGGGATCCAGTGGATTTAAATCAGTAGATATGACTTGATGACCAGCTTTTGTAAACAGCCTGTATAAGGTTGTCCCAAGCATTCCCGAAGCACCTGTTACAAAATATTTCATAATACCTCCATGTAAAATACAGCCCTACACTTCAATCAATTATACATTTTAATCATGCTTATAAAAAACCCGAAACTTCAGATTAGGCAGATATTTTTCTTTTGTGGCGACACCAAATTCTCCCGGAATCATAGTTGTGGG
>CAZEAL010000189.1:0-1998 GCA_964510265.1 uncultured Candidatus Saccharibacteria bacterium | reverse complement strand
TACAGTTTTGTTGGGCAGAAAGCTGTTGCCTAATTTGCCAAGCGCCAACCTGGATATGCTTGCTGATTACTATAATTTAAAGATCTCTCAACGCCACCGGGCACTTCCGGATGCTGAAGCAGCTGCTTATATTCTAATTGAATTTATAAAAGTAGCAAAAGAAAAGTATGGAGTGAGGAATTATTTTGATCTGGAAAAACTTCAGTGGATATATGCACCACGCAACGCGCCGCGTAGCGGGTTTAATGCTTTTGGTGATTATGGAGGTAATAAAAGTGGACTTTTTGATGGGATGTTATAGAATCGTATTATGAGTGGTGATGAGGGAAAAAAGCCGGCTTTAGCAAGCGCCGAACTTTCGGACAGAGATTTTACAACAGAATTTTTAGAGCAGGTTCAAGCAGACGTAGTAGATGAAATGCCGTTTACTACTTTAACTCCTGTTGAGCATCCAGATGCTCTTGGTATAGAAGGTTTGTCTGATTTAGTTACGGAATTACGGACAGTTACTTTACAGGAAGTAGACCTTACGCATTTACCGCACGAGCCGGAAAAATATTTATACGGATATTCTGCTGGTGGTAATTATTGGGTTGTAAAAGTGAGTAGATTTCCCGGGCCTGGCGGCGATGTAGAGGTAGCCTTATGGGCTACCAGAGCGGAAAGTGAACATTCTTATTCAGAGCAGGAAGATAAAGGCGGCTTACAAATTAGAGGACACGTTTCCCCGTCCGGAGAGGTTTCAGCAACCGAAATTCAAGCTGATGATGGAAAAAGAGTTAATACTTTTACTCCTGATTACACTCCTGAAGCTGGAGAATAATCCGATTCTGCAGCTAATGTATAAAGTTCACCAAACTACCACTTAAAGTTTTTTCTGTTGTATTCCAGATCGTCTAAAAAAGATTCTACGGATCGCCCGTAAGAACCGCGTTCTCTTTGTTCGTTTTTTTTGTCGTTTTCTCTGTTTTCATTTTCCCGCGTAACATACAATCCTAAATTTAATATTAAATTTTGAGGGATCTCACCCAAAAATCTGCTGGGGATATTGCTTTGCAAACTCCCGAAATACATTCTTGTGCGGGCTAAAGTTACATATACTCTTTCCATAGCTCGGGTAATAGCCACATAACAAAGGCGCCTTTCTTCCTCTAATTCGCTCAATTCCATTAAGGACTGCGAATGTGGGAATAGTCCTTCTTCCATTCCTACAATAAATACAATCGGAAATTCTAACCCCTTGCTCGAATGAACGGTCATTAACGTAATGGTATTTCTGTCGTCGTTGGATGGTTTGTCTGAACTTTCGATTAGTGCCACATTTTCCAGGAATTCTTCCAGATTTAAAAATTTAGCAGCAACTGTTCGAAGTTCTTTTATATTTTCTATTCTGCTTTTATTTTCTTCTGTTCCGTCATCAAGCCATTTTATGTAACCGGTTGTGAGCAAGACATCGTCCAGTAATTCAAGCGTGGAATATTTTGCTTTGTTTTCTACCCAAACTTTAAAAGGAAGTTTGGATTTTTCCTGAAGTTCATCTAAGTTCCATCCGTCAGCTTTTAAAGCTTCCACGGATTTTTGCCCAATTCCCCGCGGCGGTATATTTATAATTCTTTCCCACGATACTGAATCTTTTGGGTTATGGATCACCCTCAAAAATGCCACGGCGTCTTTAATTTCTTTTCTCGCATAAAACTTTAATCCCCCTACTATTCTGTAAGGAACATTAGCTTTTATTAAATGTTCTTCGATGTTTCTGGATTGTGCATTGGTTCTGTATAAAACAGCAAGATCCCGATAATATTTTCCAAAGGCTAAGTGATTTAGAATTTCTCCGACTACGAATTCGGCCTCTTCAAAATCCGAAGATCCTGTATAAGTTACTATTTTTTCTCCTTCTTTGTTTTGAGTCCACAAATCGAGCGGAATGTGTGTGGAGTTGTTTTTTATAATATTTTTGGCGGCGTCTAGAATTGTTTGAGTTGATCTGTAATTTTG
>CAZEAL010000188.1:0-1670 GCA_964510265.1 uncultured Candidatus Saccharibacteria bacterium | reverse complement strand
AGAAGTTTATTACGAAAATGCTGAATCATTAAGGCTTAAATATGAATTAATCAGAAACAATAAATTGCTTGGTGTTGGAATCTGGGCTTTAGGCTATGATGGCGGTTATATCGAACTATGGAATCTATTGAGTGAATACTTCAGCAACGGAAAACAATAATTTCTATACTTTAATTGCTATAATTTACCGTATGATTAACCGAACTAATCGAGTTAAACCAGGTATTAATCAAAAAATCCAGATTATTATCAGCGCACACACACCATTAGAAGAAATAAATAGCCTACAGGCTATATTAAATAAAATTAAGTGGTTCAATGACCATGGGTATAAACCAACTTTTCCTGAATATCCGGAACTACAAATACCTTTTTCAGATGAGGAAAAAGACCAAAAATTAAATATACTTCTATCTGAATATAAACCTGAGTTTTATGATGTAGGTATAAAACTTCTGAATAAATATGTAAATGAAATAAAATCAGTTTATCCTGCATTTTTAAAATTAAATCATTTATGGAAATTCAAAGTATTTTCTCAATATTTAATTGCAATTACTAAGTATGGAATGGGAGGTAGTTATAGTTTTGAAACAGGTAAAATAACAATGAGATTAAAAGAAAATGGAACTTTCTACCTGCAACAACCACATCACACTGTTATACATGAGATGATTCATATTGGTATTGAGGAGGTCCTAGTAATAAAATATAAACTAACTCAACCTGAAAAAGAACGCTTGGTTGACAGGATGGTGCTTACTTTATTTGCTGATTTGGTACCTGATTATGAGTTTCAACGTATTGGTGACCCTAAAATCGACTCCTTTGTATCCCCAGAGACAATTAACAACCTACCCGAAGCTATTAACCACTTTATCAAATATTATCCTCGTAAGAAAATATAAGTACTACTAAATCAATATTATTTTTTTATGGTGGGCTCGCCTGGATTTGAACCAGGGACCTTTCGAATGTGAATCGAACGCTCTAACCAACTGAGCTACGAGCCCCTAAATAGCAATCATAATTTTACACCACACATAAAATCAGCCAAATAATATCAGAAATAGACTGAGAGTGCTAATCATTACCGAATAGAAATATTTTGTTCGCTTTACCTCTAAAATGGTTTAAAATACACTAGTGAATATTTCCATTAAAAGCATATTTAGGATTTTTTTCGATTTTTTTGAAGTTATAATTATTTCATCCATTGTTTTCGCATTTGTTTACTTTTTTGTCGGGCAGTTATTAAGAGTATCTGGTGATTCAATGCTCCCAACCTTCAAAGACAGTGAACAAATTATTGCCGAAAAAATATCTATAAAATTTAAGGATCTTGAAAGAGGTGAGATATTGATTTTTAACCACCCGCAAAACAACAAAAGGCTTTTAATAAAGCGTTTGATTGCCCTTCCGGGGGAAACTTTAAGCTTAATTAACGGAAAAGTTTATATAAACGGATCTGAACTTTCAGAACCGTATTTGCAGCCGATAATCCAAACTTTTGGAATGAAAACTATAAAGGACGAAGTTGAATATAAGGTACCGGAAGATTCTTATATCCTTTTAGGGGACAATAGAGAGCAAAGCGCCGACTCTAGAGAATTCGGACCAGTGAATAAAAGCTTAATTGTAGGCAGAGCTTTCCTGGTATTTTATCCGAT
>CAZEAL010000187.1:0-19832 GCA_964510265.1 uncultured Candidatus Saccharibacteria bacterium | reverse complement strand
ATAATAATCACCTCCTGTTTTTTTATCTGTAAAAGCATTTCTGCTAATTGGTCCTATAGTAGTGATACCTTTATCATAAGCAATTTCCTGAACATGAAGCGCTCTCCTTAATTTCTTTCGAAATTCAGTATCCTTCAATTTTTCATTTCTTAAATTAAAATACAATGAGTAATAAACGCTTTGTAATGGAAAGTTTTTCTCCTCAAAGTTTTCAAATATATAATCCTTGCTTGCGATAAAACCGTCTATTTCCCCAAGTTTTGCCGCTGTGATAACCTCCTCTTCATTTGGATAGTATTTAAAGATTAATTTTCTAATATCCTGCGATTGATCAAGGTTTAATAAAATGATTTGTTTAAATATCGGTCCACTTTCTTCTACTGATAAAATTCTAAATGTCCCGTTGGAAACAGGTTTTAGCGGATTTTGTTCTTCCTCCGAATTTATTTTGATAACGCCGTTAGTAAGTAAACTTAAAAAAGGCGAGAATTTATTCGGCAAAGTATATCTAACTGTTAAATCATCAACTTTATCAGTAGCTACCCCAACTAATTCGGTGGATTTAAAAGAAGTGTAAATAAGATCATCGGACGTAATAGGTGTTCCATCGGTCCAGGTTTGCTCCTCTTTCATTTTAATTGTATATACTATTCCGTCTTCAGATATTGTCCAGCTGTCGGCCAAATCCGGAATTAGAGACCCGTAAATATCATATTTAAAAAGTCCTCTATAAATTAAGCTTGAAATAGTTTTATCGGTTTGTGTCTGAGTTTGATGAGGTAAAAATGACCTTGGCTGGCCGATCACACCTTCAACATAGTTAGTAGATGGACTTATAGCCAAAATAAATGCCGCTATTTCAAATATGATTTTTTCTATTATGTTCATACTTTTAATTTAACCATTTTACACGTGTGTCTTTTAAACAAGTAGATTTTATCAAAAAGTAAGTGTAATTGCTTTTTTGTTGTTATTGCTGGTAAAATGACAAAGCTTTATAATAATTTAAATGGCTTACTGAAGCAATTAAATGCGGTTTAATGGCCCCGTCGTCTAGCGGTTAGGACATCAGGTTTTCATCCTGAAGATCGCGGGTTCGATTCCCGCCGGGGTCACCATAAAATAAACGAAAAGTTATTGTTCTAATCATTTTATATTTATATAATTGTCATATTGCCATGGATATAGAAGATAAAAAACTTACTGAAATACTATTAAAACAAAATTATTTATCAGAAGATGAAATCAATAATGCCATTGATTATATAACTAAATTTAAAATTTCATTATCTAATTATCTTTTAGAACAAAATATATTAACCAAGGACTTATTAGGACAGGCTATTGCTGAATCTTTTGGGGTATTATATTCTGATCTGAATTCTAATAAGCCTTCTAAGAAGTTAGTAATGCGAATACCCGAAGAAATTGCAAGAAACTTCCGTTGTATTCTATTCAATGAGGATAAAAATAAAAAAACTGTAACCATAACTACCGATAACCCCAAACAAAAAGATTTATCAATAGAGCTTGCAAAGATGTTTTCTGACTCGAAAGTCGTTATAACCTATTCTTTAACTGAAGACATTGATAACTTACTTGTATATTACCGTAAACCTCTTGAAACTCGCTTCTCAAAAATAATCGAAGGTCAAACACGTATAGCACCTAATATTCTGGATGAGATATTTGAGGATGCTAATACATTTCACGCTTCAGATATTCATTTTGAACCTCATTTCAAAGAAGTTGTAATTCGCTTCCGTGTTGATGGAGTTCTTCAGGAAGCCGGTCGTATTCCAAAAGAACATTATGAGAATATACTAAACCGCATTAAAGTTCAGAGTTTATTGCGTATTGATGAGCACTTTTCGGCGCAGGACGGTTCCTTAAGATATGAAAAAGGTAACAAATCCTTTGATATTAGAACCTCTATAGTTCCTACAGTCGAAGGTGAAAAGGTGGTTCTAAGGATTCTTTCGGCATATGTAAAAGGTTTTAATTTGTATGATCTCGGACTCGCTCCTTATCATCAAAAGCTCCTGGAAGCTGCTGCTCGGAAGCCTTTTGGCATGATTTTAGTTACCGGTCCTACAGGAAGCGGTAAAACCACAACTCTTTATGCCATTTTAAAACTTTTAAATAACCCTGAAGTCAATATCACGACCATAGAAGACCCTGTTGAATATAAAATATTAGGTGTTAACCAAATACAAGTTAATCTGCAAACAAACTTAACATTTTCAAAAGGACTGCGTTCAATTGTAAGACAAGATCCCGATACTATTTTAGTTGGCGAAATAAGAGATGAAGAAACTGCAGAAATTGCAGTAAATGCCGCTCTCACCGGTCACCTTCTTCTTTCTACTTTTCATGCCAATGATGCTTCCACTGCAATTCCCAGATTACTTGATATGAATATTGAGCCATTTCTACTTGCCTCTACTCTTGAGATTATTGTTGCTCAACGGCTTGTAAGAAAAATATGTGAATCTTGCCGTCATAGTATTTCTATAAGTAAAAATGATATAAAAGAAAAATATGCAGCTGCTGAAGGTTTCTTCAGTGAAGAAAATATTACACTCTATGCCGGAAACGGATGCGAAACTTGCGGGAATACGGGTTATAACGGACGTACAGCCATTTTTGAAATTATACGTATTACAGCTGAACTACAGGAACTTATTTTGAAAAATCCGTCAACAGGAGAAATTTGGAAACTTGCTCAAAAACAAGGTGCAAGGTCGCTTTTTGAAAATGGAGTTGAGAAAGTAAAAAATGGCACGACTACACTTGAAGAACTTCTGCGAGTCGCACCACCACCTCGAAAGTAAAATGCAAAATAAACATAGTAGAAATATTTTTCAATTATTTGTACACAAGCTGGGTAATATAAATTTTGGTATAGGTAAAGAGCGTGATTACTTTGTAGAAAACCTAAGTATGATTGTCTCTTCAGGTATGTCAATTCTATCCGCAATTAGTGCTGTGGAACAGGAAGTGCGTTCACGAAGCATGAAAAGAGTATTAAAAGTTCTGAGAGACGATATAGAAAGTGGGTCCCCTCTTTGGAAGGCGTTTCAGAAAGCACGCATTTTTAGTGATCATACTATTTCATTAGTGCGTATTGGAGAAGAATCAGGAAAGTTATCTCAAAACCTTAAACTTATAGCTGAACAAGATGCTAAAGAACGTGCCTTAAGGTCAAAAATCCGCTCGGCTATGATGTACCCAGTATTTGTAATGTCTATCACAGTTATAATTGGGGTTGCTATCGCGTTGTTTATCCTGCCCCGTCTTGCTTCTGTTTTTTTACAGCTTCGCATTGACCTTCCATTCTTAACGAAAGTTCTTATAGTCGCAGGAAAGTTTTTAGGTGACTATGGGCATATCGCCTTTCCAATTATCTTTTTTGTTTTGGGTGTCATAATATACTTTGTTTTTTATTATTCTGAAACAAAATTTATAGGTCAAAAAATACTTTTTTCTTTTCCTGGTGTGAAAGAGCTATTGCAGGAAGTGGAACTTACTCGTTTCGGTTATTTATTAGGCACATTGATTAATGCTGGACTTCCAGTAACAACAGCACTTGATTCGCTTCAAAAAGCAACATTATTCCTTCAGTATAAGAGTCTATATACACATTTAAGAGACAGCATTGATGAAGGAAATTCTTTTCAAAAAAGCTTTTTAAAATATCGGAATTCAAGTAAGCTTATTCCTGTAACAATTCAGCAGCTTTTATTTGCGGGAGAACTGTCTGGAAACCTTTCTGATACTTTACTTAAAATAAGTGTAACTTATGAAGTAAAAGCTGAAAATACTACAAAAAACCTTACTATAATTCTCGAACCAATACTTTTAGTAATAGTATGGTTGGGAGTGGTTTCTGTAGCACTAGCGGTAATAATACCTATTTACAGCTTAATAGGTGGTTTTAATAATGAGTCCTCAGAAAATCCAGAACAGATAATTACAATTGAAGAAGCTAAAATTGTAAAAAATGTAATTGAAGAATCTACTTCTTCTACTTCATCAATAACTGAAATGAAATCTGTTAATAAGCTGAGAATTCTCTCTACAGGGATTGGCTATTTGAATGTACGAGATAAACCAACTATTCAAGGAGAAGTCATAAATAAAATTCAAACGGGAGAAATATTCGAATATACTAATGATGACGGAGGATGGTATAAAATAATTTTATATGATGGTAAAAGTGGATGGGTGTTTAAAGAATATGTCGAAATTATCAAAACGCAATAAAACTTCTGGTTTTACTTTACTGGAAGTTCTTCTTTCCATTGCTGTAATAGGGCTTATTGCCGGAATCGGAACCCCTATTTATTTATCTTTGCAGACTAGAAACGATTTATATATTGCCGAAAATAGTACAGTTCATTCGTTGCGCCATGCTCAATTACTCTCCCAAATTGTTGATGGTGACAGTTCATGGGGTATTTATTTGCAAAACGGAAGTGTCACCATTTTTAGAGGATTAAATTATTCAAGTAGAAACACAGATTTTGATAAAATAATTATTCTGCCGGGAAATATAACTACATCAGGTGTTTCAGAAATTATTTACGAAAAGTTCACCGGAATCCCACTGGCTACCGGGACAATTACTCTTACCTCCAATGCAAATGAAATTAAAAACATCACAGTTAATTCAAAAGGAATGGTCGGATATTAGCAGAAGTGGATTTTCGCTGGTAGAAGTTGTACTTGCTAGTTCACTTTTTGGCTTACTGGTAACGGCTTTAGTAGGAGCTTACCTATACGGTTTGGAATCAAATGCTCTTGCTGGAAATCGTGCTCACGCAACTCTTTTAGCAGAGGAAGGTTTGGAAGCAGTACGAAATATTCGTGATGGAAATTTTTCTAACCTTACCACTGGAACATATGGTCTTGAAATAACAGGAAGTCAATGGACTTTTTCTGGTTCATCTGACACAAATGGTATTTATACTCGAGTAATTACTATATCCGATATTGATGTAGACCGAAAGAGTGTTACGAGTTCGGTTACCTGGCAGCAAAATTTACAGCGTAATGGATCTGTAATATTGATCACTAGGCTAACTTATTGGCAAAAAAGTGCAACAGTACCGGCTTCTTGCAATGACTACGCAGTAAGTCAGGGATATAGCTCGGGCACATGCAGAGAAAACGTACTTCAGTGCCCAATATACGGAGAAACATATTTATTAGGCGGAGAAACGTATTGTACTGGAGGATCATCCGCAGACACATGCTGTGCGATGCTATGATTAAAACTAAGAAAAACTTAAATCAAGGATTTACATTAATTGAACTATTACTTTATGTAGGCATTGCTTCAATTATATTGATAGTAACAACTTTGTTTCTAGGTGTTCTTTTAGAATCACGAGTTAAAAACCAGGCTATCTCAGAAATTGAGCAGCAGGGATTGCAATTAATGCAGATAATCACACAAACTACACGTAACGCAGAAAATATTAGCTCTCCGACTGCCGGGAATAGTTCTTCAACACTTTCACTTGATGTTATAAACACAAGCAAAGATCCCACAGTTTTTGATCTTTCCGGTGGAATTATTCGTATCACAGAAGGTTCGGAAAATACAATACCTCTAACAAATTCTCATGTTAGTGTCTCTTCTTTATCTTTTCAAAATAAATCTAGAGCCAACACACCCGGTACAATTCGTATTTCATTCACACTTAATTATGTGAATCCTGAAAGTCGATATGAGTATGATTATGTAAAAAGTTTTATAAGTTCTGCGACTCTTCGCCAGCCTTAATAAATTGTTGAAAATAATAATAAAAAAGTTAAATATAATAAATAAAAGCTATGGATATATCACACTTATTAGTGTTTTTATTGTTGGATCACTTGGTGTTGCCATAACATTATCGCTTATTTTAATCGGTATTGATTCATCAAATATGAGTTTCGCACACCAGAAATCGAATCAAGCAAAAGCTCTAGCTAATGCTTGCACAGAAGAGGCAATGCAGCAAATAAGGGATTCAACTCCATATACAGGGAGTTCTACACTTAATATAGGTCAGGGGTCCTGTACATATACTGTAACTAGCCAGGGTGGACAAAACAGGACAATTACATCTACCGGAGCGGTTGCTAATATCACACGTAAAGTAAAAGTTATAATTAATTTAATAAATCCTACTTTACAAGTCGTATCTTGGCAGGAAGTAGGTGATTTTTAGAAACTTTGTTAATATTATTCTACAAATATATTTATGAAAAATTACATAACGGATAAATTCAAATTTTATAGATCTGGATTAAACAATGGTTTTACTCTTTTAGAAGTGCTTTTAGTGGTGGCAACTATCTCCATACTTGCGGGAATTGTTATTGTTGCACTTAATCCAAATAAACAATTAGGTGATACACGAAATGCCCAGCGCCGAAGTGATATAAATTCTATATTGAATGCTGTATATCAATACGCAATTGATAATGATGGAAGTATGCCCAGTGGTATCGATTCCACTACGGGATCTTCTCAGGTACTAGGTACAGCAGGTTCGGGTTTAGATACAACATGCGGAGCTACTACAACAGTTACAGCAGCTTCAAATCTTACAAGTGATCTTGTTCCAACATATATAGTTGGTATTCCAACCGATCCTTCCAGCGGTACCTCTACGAATACAGATTATTATATAAATAAGGATTCAAATGGTCGTATTACTGTTGGTGCCTGTGATCCGGAGCAGAGCGCAGTAATAAGTGTAACGAGATAGTAGAATAAAATATATTTATGTCAAATTTAACATACGAGAAAATTAAGAGCGAAGCAATTCAATTTTTAAAAGATAATTTTATTATGGAAATAGCAACTTCTCATGATAACAATCCTTCAGTATCAGTAGTTGTTTATATGATTGATGAAAATCTTAACTTTTATTTCATAACCCAACGGAATTCTTATAAAGCAAAATATATTATAAATAATCCACGTATTAGTTTGGTTGTTTGGGAACATCTTAAGATGTCAGTTCAAGCAGATGGAGTAGTTAGTATTGTTGAGGATGTGGTAAAAAAGGATTGGGTTTTGAATGCTTTTGCAGATGCTACGACAAAAGAAAAAAACTTTTGGTCACCATTGTTAAGAATAAAGAATGGTGAATATATAATATTTAAAATCTCACCTACATGGATGCGTATACTTGACCTTTCAACTACAACAATCCGGCAGGATTTATCACCATTCACTGAAATAAATTTATCGGATATAACACCAAAAAATACAAGTACAAAAAAAATCCGATTTTTAATTATGGATAATGATCCTATATTGTTGAAAATAATAAAATATAAATTTTTGAAGGAAAAGGGCTGGGAATCAATCATTACTACAAGTTATAAGGAAGCAAATGAAATTTTCGATCGTGAGAAACCTGACTGCGTTTTAACGGAAATTATAATCGACGATAACTCAGGTAAAACTGGATTTGATTTTATAAAAGATATTAAAAGTAAAGATAATGGCAGTAACACTCAAGTTTTTATTTTTTCTGAATTAAGTCAAAAGGATGATATGGATATAGGTGATAAATTAGGTGTAATTAGATATTTTGTAAAAAGCAAATTAACTTTAAATGAGGTCATTAACGAAATTAGCCAAATCTTATTCATTTCACAAAATAGCAAGTGAAATCCCTACCTATTCAAAATATAAAACATTGACTTGTTAAGGTATTTGCTATTAACATTGATATTAGTGTCTACAAACAGATTACTTAATAATAAGATTTTTTTGATATTACTTTTAATTTGTATAACCATCGCAGCGTTTGCTCTTTCTTTCTTAATCAGACAGGAACAAGCCACAAAAACAACCCCAATGACCGAAAATAAAAATGGGACAATTGAACTGAAAAAAGCTCTAGTGGACGATGCACCTGATTTCCCTGTCTATCCTAACTCAACTATTTTTAAATCTTATAGAAAAAGCATAAATGATAAAATCGAATATTTAGTAATTTATGAGGTAGCTGATGAGGTTCCTGATATTGTGCGTTGGTACAATAAAAACATTACTGAATCTGGATGGACTATTATTCAAAATTCAGATTATCCTGAAGCAGAAGACGAGCAAATATTACTATTGAGAAATAATAAATATAATTTAACATTAGTTATTAAAGACAATGAAATAGACGGCAAATCATATATTTCTTCGGAGTTTCTGCCATTATGAAGAAATTAATAAATATTTTCATTTTAATATTAGTTTTGTCTTTTATTTTCCAGGGTAATGGATTGGCACAAGGAAGTGATCCGGTGATAGTAGCAGGAGGAGATATTGTCTGCAACAATTTGAATACTAATTATAGTAACACTACCTGTCACCACAAATTTACTGCCGATACAATTTCCTGGATTAATCCCACGGCTGTTTTAACTTTAGGAGATGACCAGTATCCTGACGGCGTTTTGTCGGATTTTAATAATTACTATGATAAAACATGGGGTTTATTCAAAAATATCACTTATCCGTCACCTGGAAACCATGATTACCACACTTCGGGCGGTTCTGGATATTTTACGTACTTTGGTGAAAGGGCCGGGGATCCTTCTAAAGGTTATTATAGTTTTGATCTTGGTAGCTGGCATTTAATTTCTCTAAATGGGGAAATTGATCATACGACAGGTTCACAGCAAGTAGCTTGGTTAAGGCAGGATTTAGCAGCCCACAATAATGTATGTACATTAGGTTATTGGCACGAACCAAGATTTAGTTCTGGAAGTCTTCATGGAAGTAGCACAAGTGTAGCTCCTCTTTTTCAGGCAATGTATGATTATAGAGCAGATATTGTTCTAAATGGACATGATCATTTCTATGAGAGATTTTTACCCCAAAATCCATCTGGAGTATCTGAACCTACAAGAGGAGTTACGGAATTTGTTGTCGGTAATGCCGGAAAAAGTTTATATGCGTTTGGTTCTGCTCTTCCTACCAGTGATTACAGATACAATGGCGGATATGGAGTATTAAAATTAACATTGCATCCAACAAGCTATGATTGGCAACTTATAAAAGATGATTCTGCACATACAGTAATTGATTCGGGATCCGGAACATGCATAGGAGCTACCCAGGTAAGTCAGACCCCTACACCGACATTAACACCTACCCCAACTCCGACGCCTACTCCATCACTTACACCAACACCTACGCCGACTCCCACTCCAACACCAACTACCACTGTTACACCAACTTCATCTCCCACACCCACTCCAACAACGACAATTTCGCCAACCCCAACGCCAACATCAACACCTGTACCAATAGGAGGCGGTGATGCTTGTGGAAATGGCGGGGTAAATATAGACGATTTGAAATGTGTACTTCAAAATTGGCTTGCAAAACTTACTAATTCTGTTGATCAATTCCAGGATGGGAGGATAAATGCATTAGATTTTTCAGTGGTTCTTAAATCCCTTCAAGCAAATATTACTCCAACTTCAACACCAGTACCGACAGCTTCACCTATACCAACCCCCACACCTTCACCTGATCTTACGAACAAAAAAACATATACAGCTTCAAGTATTGATTTTGCAAATCCGGAACGGGGTTTTATGAAACAGTCTTCAGTTTTTGTAGACCAACCACTTGATTTAGCGAAAGTAAGAGCTCTTCAATCATCCGATACACTAGTTTGGATCTATTTTAGGCTAGATAATTATAGAGACGAACGTGACAGTTATGGTGTTACACTTACTGATTATCATGGTAAACTTTTAGACCAAACTGCACTTGATACCATAGATAAGGTTTTTGATACTGCAAGAAGCAGAGGTTTAAAACTGGTTATTCGTTTTGTTTATAATCCCGGACCAAAATCGTCATCCGATCCAATGAAAGTTAATCCTGATGTACCTCTTAACCTCGTTCTTGATCACATTGATCAGCTAAAACTTATTTTACAAAATAATACAGATGTTATAGCTGCAATGCAGGCAGGATTTGTTGGTCATTGGGGAGAGTGGCATAGTTCTAAATATCTGAATAATCTTGAAGATAGAAAGGGAATTACTGATACGCTACTAACTGTCTTGCCTTCAGATCGAACATTAATGATAAGGTATCCAAGATATCAGCAGAGATTCTATGGAGGGCCTATCTCTGATTCTCAAGCTTTTACAGGCACAAATTTAAGCAGATTAGGTCTTCATGATGACGCTTTTTTGAAAGATGACACAGATGACGGAACATTTAAATCAAATGCAGCAGGAGTAAAAATATCAACATATTGCGATAATTCCAGTTTAGGCGAAACACAATGCTGGAGAAATTTTGTTTATCAAAACAGCAAATACTCCCCGGTTGGAGGCGAAGCAAGTTTGGATAATCCTCCGAGAAGTTCATGTCCGAATGCGGTCTTACAAATGGAAAACATGCATTGGTCTTTTATCAACAACGGATTTAATCAAACAGTCCTTAACAGCTGGATAAATGATGGATGTATGCCGGAAATCCGCAGGCGTTTGGGTTATAGATTAGAATTAAAGGAAGCAGCATTACAAGAAAATCTCTCACCAGGAAATACTTTATCTGTTAGTGTGAGCCTAAGAAATTCAGGTTTTGCATCAATGTATAATCCCCGCCCCGTATACTTGGTACTACAAAACACCAGCAACAGATACGAATTCAAATTAAACAGCGTTGATCCCAAAAAGTGGGAAGCTGGAAAATCGTATGTAATTAACTCCAGTGTGAATCTACCTGCTAATGTTGTTTCCGGAACTTACAAATTAGCTTTATGGATGCCGGATTTATCGGAAAGTTTAAAAAACAATTCTGCATATTCAGTTAGATTTGCAAATTTTGATGTTTGGGATGAGACTCTTGGTTATAATATTTTAGATCCTGATATGATTGTTCAATAATATGAATAAATTAAATTTAAGCAGAAAATCAAAAATTATCACTACATTAACAGTTTTTTCTATGCTTCTAGTTGGAGGAATTGTTTATATAAATAGAAATAAATTATTTGTTAGAGGAGTTACTTCTATTGCTCCAAGCGCAGTTTTGGCTTTTTCTCCTGATACAATTAATACTTCTCCCGGTTCCAGTTTTAACGTTGTAGTTAATCTTAATACAGGAGGTGTGGGAGTTGTGGGAACAGACTTATTGATTAGATTTAATAAAGATGTGCTTTTATTAGAAGATATTTTAATTTCCGGTAATAGTATATTAAGATCCGTTATGCCCGCTACTTCAGGCGGATCTTTTGACAGGCAACTAGTTCTAGATTGTGCCAACACAGGAAGTCATAACGGATTAACTTCTGCTTGTTCAAGAGGTGCGGGAATAATTCAGGTTGGTCTTGCTGCATACGACTGGTCGAGTAATACAACAACAGGAATGTACACAGGTAATTTTCCGGCAGCGACTCTATCATTTAAAGCTTTAAATTTCGGGCAGTCCAGTATTCGATTTATTCCGACTGATGGAGTAACAAATACAAATTTTACTACTACAACCGATTCAAATGTGGTGGCTATTCCATCAGGGGGTGATCCTTTGGATATCTTGATTACACCAACATCCAGAGTAAGAGTAAATGTAGCTGATTTAACTCTCATAACTCCGACACCAACACCAACTCCGACATCATCTCCAACCCCGACGGTTACACCAACACCAACAGCAGGAAATTCTGTATCGCTTTACCCGGTAGCTGACACATTTGTAACATCTTCTGAACCAAACAAAAACAGAGGAAAAACCACATCCTTACATGTAGATGGATCACCTGTTGAAATTACATATATGAAATTTGATCTAGCATCATTAGCAGGCAAAAGTATAAATACAGCCAAGCTAAAAGTAAGAGTAACTAACTACTCACCGGCCAATTATAATGTAAAGAGAGTGTCGGATAACTCCTGGAAAGAGACCGTTGTGGATTATAATAATCAATTGGTTATGGGAGCCATAATAACAACTTTTGCAGGTGCTGATGCCGGTAGCTGGATAGAAATAGATATATCTAGTTATGTAAAAGATCGAAAAGGATCATTAATGTCCATAGGTTTTGATGGCAGCGGTAGCAATGGTTTAGATTTCAATTCAAGGGAAAGCTCAGATTCAAACAGACCGGTGTTAATCGTAACATTTAATTAATTACTATTTAGTTATTATTTACTTTAAAATCGATTAAATTCCGCTACTATAAAACAGAAATATTATTTGGAAAAAAACAACCGGCTGAACTTTAATCCTTTTTCCAGGAGTGATATGTCAAAATTCTCATTTATTCCGTGCATATTGCA
This sequence comes from uncultured Candidatus Saccharibacteria bacterium, assembly GCA_964510265.1. GTDB lineage: Bacteria > Patescibacteriota > WWE3 > UBA101185 > UBA10185 > 2-02-FULL-38-14. The sequence continues at coordinate 7,520 of CAZEAL010000187.1, read as the reverse complement.
GTCATCGTTTCCCAATGAAACTAATAATGTATCTTTACCTAAAACAGTTTTAAAATCTGATACGATCGGAATAGCTCCACCGACAGGTTTTTTATATACTTTTGTCTCAAATGCCTTTTCCAGTAATTTCGCAACTTTCTCTGCCATTGGTGATTCAATATTTATTTTCACAGGATCATGACTATGTGCAAATACCATATTAAATTCAATATATTTGGGGGTATTAATTTTTACATATTCTTCAAATAATTTTATAACTTCTCGAGCTTTTTGAGTGGTCACGATCCTGAAATTTAACCTTACTTCTGCGGTTGAAGGCACAATATTAGAAAATCCCTCATTAATATAACCTGCTTTAAACCCTGTTACTTGAATTGTTGGACGGCAGCCTATTTGAGTAAAAAAATCAAAACCAGGTTCGGTTAATAGACTTTTTACACCTGTATTATCAATCATATTTTGGCTTAATTGCGTTAGTACTTGGTTGTCGTTTCTTTGGGTATCTTTAATTTCATCAACATTATCGTAGAAGCCATGCACGGCAATTCTGTTTTCCTGATCATATAATTTAAAGACAAATTTTGACAGTTCATATGCGGCATTTGGCACGGCACCGCCATATATACCAGAGTGCAGGTTGTTATTGGCTGTTTTATATTCTAGCTTGCAGCTAAAACCTCCACGCAATGAATATTCTAATACTGGGTTTTTACCTAATAATTCACCGTCGGATATAATTATATGATCGCATGATAATAACTCTTTATTTTCTTTTATTATTCCCGGAAGATCTTCGTTAGAAGTTTCCTCATTGCCTTCTATTAAAAACTTAACATTGTATTTAAGCTTATTCTGCTTAATCAAATCAAATACAGTATAAATATGTATTAATACCTGGCCTTTATTATCAACTGTACCGCGCCCATATAGTCTTCCGTCCTTTTTAAACAGTGAAAAAGGGTCTGATAGCCATCCATCCTCTTGGTTGGCAGGTTGAACGTCGTAGTGGCCGTAAACGAGTATGGTTTCTGATTTTGTCGAATGATGCTGATAGGAAGCTAAAATTATAGGATTACATACTTTTCCTTTTAAAATATCAATCTTGAAACTATTTTTTATAAAAATCTTCTTAAGCCAATCAACAGTATTATTTATTTCCTGCTTATACTTTGTTTCAGTGGAAATGCTTTTAAATGTTAAAAATTGTTTAAGTAATAACTCATAATTTATGTGTATACGTTGGTTCATATTTATAATTTTAACACAATCACGATGGTTATTATGTTATTCTTCAAGTGTAGAAATTATTTAATGTCAGTTTGACATATATGTATAATTTGTTAGTATATGACTTATCGTTTTGTTTAGTCGGAATTTTTATGGTATTAAGAACAGGAATTAATTTTAATATTCTTTATATTAGGTCATCCTTGGAATACATGGAGGAGATATGACATCTTAGTTTGTTAATCATACCCTCCGAAAGGAGGGTTTTTTTATGTGTAAAACAGAAAACGAACAATTACTATCTCTAATAGTACCTTTTCACGTTAAAGATAAACGTCATATAACTTTAAATATTGATGTTTTAAACAGATTTAAAAGCCTAGATTGTCTTTCAGAGATTATTGTCGTTTTTAATGCTTTTACGTATAAAGAATTTAGAGAAATAAAAGATAATTATAAATCACTGAATCAGAATTTTATTGCTTTGCATAATCCAGAAACTATGTTGATTGGGCATGCAAGGAACTTGGCAGCCAGCAAAGCTAAAGGTAAATATTTAATATTTTTTGATTCGGATGTAGAAATTGAAGAAGAAGTAGTTAAATACATACCAAAGGCAATAAATAATTTAGAAGATAACAACGCTCAAGCACTATACCCACACTTAAATGAATATAAAAGTAATTCAAAGCTTGTGGAAATTGATTCATTAGAGGATAGACGAGCATATAAGTCTAGAGTATATGGAGATAAAACTATATGTTTAGGAGGTGCATTTATATTAATTAATCGAGAATTATTTATAAAATTAGGTGGTTTTGAAGAGCGTGTGGTATGTGCTGAGGATAGAGATATAGCAGCAAGATTATTATATTCATCAGGAAAAATAATTTACGATCCGAATGTTAAGATTACACATAGAAACTCCGGTGATCTAAAAGATATTTTCAAAAGAAAAAAATTTCATGCTAAAGCAAACGCTTTAATATATGAGAGATATCCTCAGTATTATCATAAGAATATTAAAGATTGGATATCTATTATTTCCAGTAAATTAAATCCAAAATATCATATATATGGTGTGATTTACGCTATAGTGATGATTTACTACATGTTAAACTTTTATATGTATAGGATAAAACTGAGGTTGTTTACTCCACATATAATAAATTTCATGAGGTCAAAGGAATTATGAAAGCGGTAATCGTATCATATATATATGAGGAGTCTGGTGGCACGAAGAAAGTTATCGATGACATTCTAGATGAATACAAAAAAAGAGGAGATACCGCACATTTATATGTTATAAATGGACCTGAAGATATTAATACCAATTATAAAAATACAAATCAAAAAACATATCTAAACAACAGAGGTGAGTTTAGTTTCTTTAATACGTTTTCTACTTTAATCGATTCGCTAAGTGATACTAATCCGGATATTATTTACATGATATTAGGACACTGTTTTGGTGCATTATTAACCGCAATATTTCCATCACAATACAGGAAAAAAACTATTTTATACTATCTTGATCCGTGGTTTACTTTTAATAATTTAAAATCTAATGTGAGAGTTATGGCTAAAAACTTTATTAATTTAAGGAATAACTTTTTATCTACAAATCCCGTTCAAGTTTATTCGCCATTTGAAAAATTTAGATCTTTTGAAAAACTTTTAGGTGATGAGGTGCATTTTGCAAAATATTATAAAGATGTAATGGGCATCATTGTTTGCTCTACAGACATGTATAGGTTTTTTACTAAGGAATTAGATGTTTCTGAAAAAAAAGTTTTACATTTACCTTTATACATTAATAATAACTATATTAAAAAATACAATAAAGATGATTTATGGTTGAAATCCTATAAACCAATTGTTATGTATGTTGGACGTGTTGGTTCGTCATGGAAAGGTTTCGGTATTGTATTAGAGGCTTTAAAGGAATTAGATAACTTTTCGATAGATCTATATATGCCAGATGAAACCGAACTCAGTCTTTCTAAATATCTATTTCAATCATATGGTATTTCTAATAAGAGAGTAAAAATATATACTGGTTTATCAACAAATGAAATATTATTTCAAATACCAAGAATGACTGCTATGTTAGTACCTTCCATTGCTGAGGGTTTTTCCTTTACTATGCTTGAAAGCATGATAGTAGGAGGAATTACTGTGGTCGGACCATTATATGGAGGTCCAAAAGATGTTATAAAAAACAACTATAACGGATTTACTTTCAAGCCTGGAGACGGAAAAGATTTAGCAAAAGTATTAACTAAATTATTGCAGTTGAACGATTTAGAACTCCGAGTAATAAGAGATAATGCTGTCAAAACTGCCCTTACCTATTCATTTTCAAGGTACTGGAACACTCTGTCTACGTTCTTTCCACGATAAAAATATGGATGAGATTATTAACAAATACGTTATAAATGTAATAAATAATACTTTTAGTAATGTAAAAAAATTTAAAAATACCTATATTCATCACGATACAACTTCTATATCAAAAGGTAGAGTTTACTTTTATAAGTTTGATCATGATAAAGGTACTGAGGAAATAATTGCTAAATTATATTCGAAAGATGGATTCCCCTTAAATGAATACGCTGCCTATAAGTTATTAGGCAGTAATAAAACCATATTAAGACCTGATTTTATCGATTTTACTTTGCTAAAAGAACTGGGTTATATAATGATTACATCAAAACTAAAAGGTAAACCTTTAGACAAACTATTGAAAGAACAATATTCAATTGAAACTAATAGTTTGTTTGACATCTTAAATTCAATAGTTAATCAACTTAATATTTTAAATAAGAACTTTTCCCATAGCAGAATTGAACCACTCATAGTAAATTATGGATGGCTTAACCATGATATTTTAAGTATTAAAGAATTAGTTTTTATAGGTCATAAAAGATTAATTAAAAAGCTTTCAGAAATCATTCCAGAAAAAGATTATATAAAAAAACATATGAATTGGACAGTTAAAAATCGAAAATTTATATCTGATGAAAAACTTTCTTTATGCCAAGGAGATATGACTGCCAACAATTTGATTTTTGAAATTAATAAACATAATAAATATATATTCGTTGGCTTAATTGATTGGGAATATGCTTATTTTGGATCAACTAATAAAGACTTATCGGATTTAGTATATAGCTTACACTATATTACTAATACGGAGTACCCTGTGATGCTAAATTTTCTTGAAACTAAAGGGTATTATAGAAAAGAATTAATGTATTACATAATACAAAGAATATTAACTCAAGTATTTGTGGAGTATAATAGTAGTAATTTAAAAAATGCTAAAAAATATTTAGAGGATATGGAAGAGGCAAAGACTTTATTAAAGTTTCTATAGCTTGTTCGTTATATATTCTAACCAGTTTTTTATTTTATCTCTTTTTTTAACCCAATAGAGTATTTTTCTTTTATATACGTTCACATAATAATATGGTTTCTCATTTTTATTTTCTTTCAAGGAATTTAAATAATTTTTAGTTCTCCAACCGGTAGTTCTTAACAAAAAAAGATCAACAATTTCCGGAATATATAAAATTTCATATTTACTTAAGTCTGAAGTTGAAATGTAGGCTTTCAGAAATGAGGATACAAGATCAATTGTGTGAGCTTTATTTCTAGTATCAACTAAATAGTGTCCTATTGTATAACAAACATCTTGTAAGTTTGCTCCTAACATTACTGTGTCCCAGTCGATTATTCCGGTCACATTTTCTTTATTATTATCAAAAATAATATTTCCAAAGGTTATGTCTCTATGAATAAGTGTTTTATTTATTTTCTTTTTTGTTAAATTCCGTATATTATTAAATATTTCATTTCGCACTTGTTGGTATTTTTCCCAATAAATCTCTGTTATTAACTTGTCTTTGGCAGGTATGTTATAGGTTAATAACTCATTCATGTAGTTAATTGTTCTCAGATGTTGTGTGTCATCGATCATATTAATAAAATCTATCTCACTCTCAAAATTTATATTTAAAACACTATCATTAATTTCCATAAAGACTTTGTGGATATAACCTATTTGATATGCTAAAGATACAGCAGTTTTGCTGTTAATTTCTAAAGGTTTGCAGTTTAATCCGTCTATATATGTTTCCATTTCCCACGTAGTACCATTTTTGCTCTTATATGTATAATTATTTTGATCCGAATAATAATATTCTGGAATAATATATATACCTTCATTACGTAAAATATTTGTACAAATTGCGGATTTTTCAACCTTAACATCATAATCATTAGGAATTTTCTTTAGGATATATTTTTTATTGTTTTCTTTATCAGTTATTAAGAAAATATGGCTTTTAGGGCCACCTCTAAAGCGGAGCTTAATAATGTTTTTAATTGAAATATATGTATTAAAATGTTTAACTATTGACTCAATATTTTCACGCATATGTATTTGCCATGATATTTATACCATACCTAATATGTTATACGCACCGGAATTCCTTATGTGATTTCCGCCAATACCCCTATATAATGATTTTTTATGTGGAAACACCTATAATTTTGTAGTAAAATAGCCAAGTTATTAACCGCAATAAATTGAAAATAAGGATATTGGGGGCGTAGCTCAGTGGTAGAGTAGCGGCCTTTTAAGCCGTCTGTCGAGGGTTCGATTCCCTCCGCCCCCACCAATAATATTTATTCTTACTACTTAAATTTATATGCTTCATAAAATAAATATACCGGGATTTTTTATTAAATATTTTAAAATCTGATTTGTTTTAGAATACAAAAGTTAAATTAAAATAATTACCGTTATAAGATAACTAATCTTCATCAATTTTATCTTGACCTAAATCCCTGTACCTTATTCTACCTTTTGACTCGCTTTCTATCCTCATAGCTATTAATCTTGCAGCTGCTTCCCTACCCAACATTTTTGCTAATTCCCGCTTATCTTTAATTAATTCATCTATATTAAATTCTCGGTATTCAACACTTTCATCTTTTACTACCTGTTTATCAGTAGTTTGTCCGGATATAGAGCCAGCACTTTCTTCAGGTTCATTTATAACAGGATATCCATCTTCATCCCACTCAAAAAAATTACTCATTGGAGGTTTTTTTTCGTTAGCCATAATATTATTTTACATTATATTATTCTTACTATTTGTAAAGAACATGATACTTTTAATATATGTGAATATTTTTAAATTACGCCTCTTTTACCTTAGTTGCTTCCCTACCTTGTTTTTCTCTTAGATAGTAAAGTTTAGCTCTTCGCACTTTGCCGTGTCTGGTTACTTCCAGTTTTGTGATATTTGGTGAATAAAGGGGAAATATTCTCTCTACAGCAACACCATCGGCACTTATTTTCCTAACAGTAAAGGTTTTGGATATACCCGAACCTCTTTTTGATAATACTATCCCGTCGAAAGGCTGAATTCTGTGTTTATCTCCTTCAGTTATCTTGTAGTGGACTTTAATAGAATCACCTGCATTAAATTCGGAAATGGCTCCTTTTTCTTGTATTTTTTCTTGTTCTTGTGACATAACTATGTGAGATTACCAAAACAAACGGAAAAATTCAAGTTAGCATAAATACTTTATCTTATAACAAAGGTATAATTTGCAGTGCTTCTAGTTAAGAGGCTTTAGCCTTCACTTCAGCTTTTACTTTTATCTCCAAACCGCCTTTTCCAACTGTAATATCAACTGAATCTCCGTCCGAAAGCTCATCGGAAATCAATTTGCTCGATAAAACATTCTCAATTTCCTTCTGAATCAAACGCCTAAGCGGTCTTGCACCATATTCCTCATCAAACCCATGTTCCACTAAGTAATTAACTGCTTCATCCTCCACCCTTAACAATATTTGATGCTCATCCAGCAATTTTTGAGTTTTGTTTAAAAGCCGCTGAGTTATAATTTTAATATCCTCCTTACTTAAAGGAGTAAATACAACTGTTTCATCTATTCTATTTAAAAATTCCGGTCTGAAAGAATCTTTAAGCAAAGAATGAATTCTTTTTTCAAAATCTAGCCTATTTTCTTCTTTTGTTTTAGTACGGGTAGAGCTAAATCCTATTTCGGCTTTTCTTAAAACTTCGGAACCTACATTTGAGGTCATAATAAGTATTGTATTTTTAAAATCAACTGTTCGGCCTTTTGAATCAGTCAATCTTCCGTCTTCCATAATTTGGAGCAAGGAGTTAAATATATCAGGATGGGCTTTTTCTATTTCATCAAGAAGAATTACTGAAAACGGCTTTCTTCTCACAATTTCGGTTAAATTACCG
>CAZEAL010000186.1:0-29034 GCA_964510265.1 uncultured Candidatus Saccharibacteria bacterium | reverse complement strand
GACAGCGGTCTGGATATAGATGCTCTGAAAATAGTTACTAAAGCTATTGAGTATTTGCACAAAGAGAAGGGTATGTCCGTGCTTTTGATAACACATTATTCCCGGGTACTCAAATACCTGGAACCTGATATGGTTCATGTAATGAAAGACGGTCAAATAGTAAAGTCAGGTGGAAAAGATCTGGCTCATCAAATAGAAGACCACGGATACGACCATATTTTAGATTCGAACAATGGTTTTTGAATATAAGATAATTGAGGAGAGGAGTAATGTGAACGATCCGCAGTAGTAGAGGATGTGCTTTTGATACAGGGAGATTAAATTAAGCAATATAAAATAGTATAAATTTCAGGAAGATACCAAAAAATGAGCAAAGATAAACACGACCCAAAACAGAATATAAAAAAGAAATCAAAAGTACTGGTGAACGATAATTATGAAACAAAGTACGGCTTCCACATGCCCGAAAATTACGTTTACAAAGCTCAAAAAGGGTTGAGTGAGGAAGTTGTAAAGCAAATATCATCCATAAAAGAAGAACCAAAATTGATGACTGAATTCAGACTTAATGCATATAAAACATTTTTAGAAAAACCTCTGCCAATGTGGGGGGCCGATTTAACAAAAATAAATTTTGACAATATCTATTATTATTTAAAGCCTCTTCAATCGGAAAAGAAAACATGGAGCGACGTTCCCGAGGAAATGAAGGAAACCTTTGAAAGACTTGGTGTTCCTCAGGCGGAAAGAGAGTTTTTATCTGGAATAAAAGCTCAATATGATTCGGAAGTTATTTACGGATCTTTGAGAAAAGAGCTGCAAGATGACGGTGTGATATTTATGGGAACCGATGAAGCATTAAAGAAATATCCACACTTTTTTGAAGAATATTTCGGGAAAATTATTCCGCCAAACGATAACAAGTTCGCGGCTTTGAACAGCGCGGTCTGGTCGGGCGGGTCTTTTGTTTACATTCCTAAAGGTGTGACGGTTACAAGACCTTTGCAAGCCTATTTTAGAATTAACGCTCAAAATATGGGACAGTTTGAAAGGACTTTAATTATCGCCGATGAGGGTAGTTACGGACATTATGTCGAGGGGTGCACAGCTCCCGTATTTTCGTCGGATTCATTACATGCCGCTGTAGTGGAGGTGATTGTTAAAAAAGGCGCGAGGTTTAGGTATACAACAATACAGAACTGGTCCCAAAATGTTTACAATTTGGTTACTAAGCGGGCGAGGGTAGAAAGCGACGCTATTATGGAATGGATCGACGGGAATTTAGGCTCTACTGTCACAATGAAGTTTCCGTCATGCTATTTGGTTGGCGAACGCGCCCACGGTGAGGTTTTATCAATAGCATACGCGGGTAACAAAAATCAGCACCAGGACGCTGGGGCAAAAATGATTCATATTGCCCCCAATACTTCTTCTATAATTGTTTCCAAATCCGTTAGTGTGCATGGCGGAAGGACGAGCTACAGAGGAATGGTAAGTGTTACACCTTCAGCGAAAAATGCCAAAAGCAGGGTTGAATGCGACGCCCTCATTTTGGATTCAGAATCCAGATCTGATACTTACCCCACAATGAAAATTAATGAATCTTCTGCGAATATTGAACACGAAGCAACTGTGAGCAAAGTAGGTGAAGAAAAACTGTTTTATTTAATGAGCCGCGGATTGACCGAAGCTGAAGCCATGAGTCTGATAATTTCGGGATTTATTGAGCCTATTGTAAAAGAACTTCCGATGGAATACGCTGTTGAACTAAACAGGCTGATCGAACTGGAAATGGAAGGTTCAGTTGGGTAATTATTTAGCTAACACCAAGCTTTTGCTTTCATAAATATGAAAACTGTTTTGTTGACTCCCAAAAGTGATCAGATTGTAAAAGTACTTGAAGATACTCAATTTGTAGTGGCTCTTTCCGGATTGAAAAACCAAGATACCGACGCAAATCCGGACATAGTGTTTTCTTTTGAAAAAGAAGGAGTTTCCGCGGAAATTTTAGGACTGTTTTGTTTAAAACCTGATAGCAGATTAAAATTGACCACTACTGCTTTGCATAAATTACCGCATACCTCCTGTATAACGAAAATAAAAGGAGTTTTGTACAGTAACACCGAAGCTTCTTATACAGGAAAAATAATAATTAAAAAAGATGCACAGAATACGTCTTCTTTTTTGGAAAACAGCACTCTGGTTCTTGGTGACAATACTAAAAATACTTCCCAGCCGGTTCTGGAAATAGATGCAGATGATGTAAAAGCTTCGCACGGGTCTACAACAGGAAGAATAAGCGAGGAGCAGATATATTATTTGATGAGTAGGGGTATTTCCCGTGACGAGTCCGTGAAAATGATAGTGGAAGGCTATTTTGAAAAGGAGTTATCAACTATTTCGGATCCTAAAATTCGGGAACAAATACGAAATAATATTATATAATTTATTTAAATTATGGGTGCATATATTAGACGTCTTAGCTTGGACGAAAAGAATTTTTATATAGGATTCAGTACCGTAACAGATGCTTATTTCACTAAACCCTATGTAGATATAAATCAGTTAGTTGCTGAAACACTGGATAGAAACGGCAAAAATGTGTTTTATGGTCCGGTTAAACCGGAAGAAGTAGAGGAGACTGTTTATTTTAATACGAAGGATATTGAAGATTTGAAAAAAGTTATAGCTCAGCTGGAAGGAGGGAATATATCATTAACAAACAATGAGAAACAATTAATTGGAAACATAGTGAGTTTCATCTCAAATGTTTTGGATTATTATTCAGAAGGATATCCTCAGGAGCTGGAAAAAACAATAAATGCGTCGTCTTCTATATTAGGATTTGGTTCAGACTATGGGACACCGGATGATGCGTTATCTGTAGCATTGGATTCAGTGTTAAGTGCTAAAGATCCCGAAAGAAAAGAAGCAATTTTGGTTGGTCGTTTCTTGCATAAACTTTTAGATATTCAAGGTTTTTATAAAACTCCTCCTGCTACTATTATAAGTTTGTTAGATAATATGAAAGTATCATGATAATTGATACAAACAAGATAAAAAGAGACTTCCCGATTTTAAGCCGCGAAATTAATGGGAAGAAGCTGGTGTATCTGGACAATGCCGCCACTTCTCAAAAACCTGTTCAGGTTATAAACGCGATCAAAGATTATTACGAAAACCACAATGCAAATATACATAGAGGTGCGCATACTTTAGGAGATGAGGCTACAGCGTTGTATGAAAGATCTCGCGGGACTGTTGCAAAATTTATTGGAGCCGATAAATCCGAGGAAGTGATTTTTACAAAAAATACTACGGATTCTTTGAATATGGTTGCTTACGGCTGGGGGCAGAAGAGTATAAATAAAGGAGACAAGATTTTAGTTTTAATATCGGAGCATAACAGTAGTTTTCTTCCCTGGCAGAGGATAGCTCAGCAGAAAGGCGCCGAGATTGTGCCTTTATACCCTGATGTACATGGTAAGCTTGACGCGGAGAAAGTGTTACAAAAAATAGATGAAAGAGTTAAGGTTGTAGTTTTAGCTCACGCCTCAAATGTATTGGGGACAATCTTTCCGGTTAAGGAAATTTCTAAAATTGCGCACGAGTCAGGAGCTATTGTAGTGGTCGATGGTGCGCAGGCCGTTCCAAATATTAAAGTAAACGTCCAAAGTTTGGGGTGTGATTTTTACGCGTTTTCCGGCCATAAGATGTTAGGACCAATGGGAATAGGCGTTTTGTGGGGAAAGTATAATTTATTGGAAAATCTCGAACCATTTGAGCTTGGGGGAGGATCGGTATTGTCGGTTAGTTTGAAAAGTAGGGAATTGATTAATATTCCGGATAGATTTGAAGCAGGTACTCCGAATGTAGCAGACGCAGTTGGCCTTATGGCCGCCATAGAATATATAAATTATCTGGGTATTGAAAATATCCGGCAACATGAAGTTAAATTAAATACTTATGTTTTGAAAAAACTTTCGGAGGTTCCAGGCTTGAAAATATTGGGATCATTAAATCCCGAAGACAGAACAGGATTAGTTTCATTTACTTTGGAAAATATACATCCGCATGACCTGGCTTCGATATTGAATTCGGAGGGAGTGGCGGTTCGATCAGGAATGCAATGCGCAATGCTTTTGCATAACAATTTAGAATTATCCTCTTCTACGAGAGCAAGTTATTATATCTACAATAATGAGGATGACATAGATGTTTTGGTAAAGGGGATTTATAAAGCCGTTAAATTATTGGTCGGATTTGAACCTTAACATCACAGAGCTACTTCAAATATTTTGCTGCCGTCCAGAACGAATAACTTTTCTTCTTTTGGATCCACTGAAATATCTTTGATAGTCTGCCAGTGATCCGAGTTAATGTGTTTTAGCTGTTTTATAAGTTCACCGTTTTCATTTATTATAATAATTCTCTTATTTTCCGAATCGGCTATATAAAAGTTGTTAAAATTGTAATAAGCTACAACTTTAACTGCTTGATTGACCGGGGTGTCTAAACCTGTTATTTCAAAATCGTCTTTAAGGCCTTTTGTGTATTTGACTACTTTACTATCCCCTGTAATCACATAGATACTAACAGCGACAGAAATAGACTTTGCATCGGAAAAGTCTTGATTCTGCGCCCATAAACTTGACGTCAACTCATTTTTCTCCTTTGTATATTTAACTATTTTCCCGTCTTCCAAGGAATAAATGAAATCCAGATAGGTTGCAGTTTTATTTAAACCAGCTTTGCTGTAGGATTCCAAAACTTTATCTATTATTACACTGTAAACTTTGTAGCCTTCATTATCGCTGAAACTTAAGTTGCCATCGTCGTATGAAAGAGAACTGATTTCGGTAAACGATGTGTTGTTTTGCTCATATTTTGGGGTTTTTATTGACGAAACGTATATTTTGCCGGTGCTGTTGTCGGACACTACAACATTTTCATCTAACACCACGATTTCTGAAGTTTCGACTGATGGATCAGTTATTTTTATATCGTATATAGGTGAGTTTTTCACTCTGGTTGTTTTGGTTTCGGAATCTTTTGAAGTGTCCTCTTCAGGAGGTGTTTCTGTTCGTTGTGTTTCTTCCTGTGGTAATTGTGTGGATTCTCCCATTACATTTGAATCATTAGAGGTTGGTTCATCATTTTTGCCCGATAAAGTTGTGAAGATAGAAGTCATCATCAGCAATATAATAGATCCGACAAAAAATTTGAATTTCTGTTTCTTAAGAAAATTTAATATTCCGGCTTTGTTTATTTTTAATAGTTTAGGACTACTCTTTTTCTTTTTTGCCTTTTCATCATAAAATTTTATAGTTTCTTTTTCTGAAAATGATACTTCTTCAGAAAATTTAAGTATTAAGCTCGATGCGTCGGGAGGGAGGTCGGCGCTAAGCAGAGGTTGGGTTAAGAATTTCTCCGGCGGAACTAATTCGGCGAACTTTTGTGTGCAAAGCGCAACAACGTCGTCTTCTTTTATAAAACCGGAAGCGGCTGAAAAGTTTCCTTCTTTTAAAGTTTCTATAGTTTTGGGATAACCGTCTCTTATCAAATAAACCTTGCCTTCTCCGTATTGTACGATGTAAATTACATTTCCCCACAAAACAATTGTCAGTATGTCTATACTAATGTCTTTTCTAGCTCCTCCGTACAGTGATTTGATTTGCTCCGAGGGCAGACTCAAAATTTTTTCGGTAATATCCGATAAAGCTTTTTCAATTGATTGTATTGGTGATATGTTTTCGGACTGGTAATAGGTTTCATTTAAGATGTCAGTAATGATTTTGGTTATTAGTTTTGAGTCGTTCGGGATTTCACTTTTAATACAGAACGTCGCAAATACAGAGCCTTTTCTTGTTTTTAAATCAGCACTTTCGGGAATTACAACTATATTGTCGCTAACAACATTTGTGGAACTTTCAATGCTAGGTTTTATATTTTGGATTTTGGCAGTAAATCTCTTGTTCATAATATTAAAAATGAAAGTATCGTAAATCCGGCAGCGAAAAGAAAGTGGATCCATGCTACAGTACCGAAAACAATACTGGCTTCTGTGTGAAAGCTGTGGGTCATTAGTTTAACCTGCCTGGTAATTAAAAAAGCGAAAACACAATAAATGATTTGAATAATAACTATTAAAAATGCTATTACTTTTATAAATCCGTCTAATGTAAATAATTGCGGAATTACATTATTAATGTCCATGTTTTTTTCTTTCCTCCATAACCAAATCCGACAAAATATCTCTGACTTTTGAAGGATTTGACATATCATGGAACTCGAATTCAGTCTTTTCACCTGCGGTTTGGATTAGAACATCTCCTATATTGAAAATAGTTCCGAATGCGCCGCTAATATTTGAAGTTACGTCCTCTATGTTTGATAATGGCGCTTCGGAAATATTTTTATATAAGATTCCCACAAAATCCATATCAATAATCTTTTTATTAGTAATTAAATATATATTAAAATACCAGTTAATATAATTTGCGAATATAAATCCGAATAAGAATAAATACCAAAATATATTAACAATGAAAATTAATCTGGCGGGAATAAAATCCGGTGTTTTACCGTTTACAGACATGAAAAAATAATTTAATAAAAAAGGAAATAATGCGAAAAACACGGCAATCAAAACCCATTTATAATTAGTTATAAAAGCTTTGCGTAACACGTATAGTATCTGCTCGTCCTGATCCTCACCGTCATATCTTGAACTTTTAGGGTTTACCAACCTCGATGAAAACGGGTTTATCATGGCTTTATTATAACATTTAATGGAAAAGGCTAGAGTATAAATATATATTAAGAAAGGCGCTAAAAAATATAAGTATTTTAGCGATGTTTGAAACTTTTTTATCTTTAAACGAAGCTAAAAGCAGAATATAAAGCATTGGGAGAAAATCTAATGTATATCTTGGACCTAGCTGCAGCCACCCTGGCCAATAGTATGTTAAAAGTATTAAAAGAGTAATTATGATAGAAATAATGTAAAAAATATTCTCTTTACTTTTTTCTCTTAATTTAAATACATAAAGGAATATTGGGGAAACAACAAAAAAACTGGTTCCCGGAAAACCAGCTTTTACGAATGGCGGCTTGAGAATGAATTTGTAACCTCTATTAAGAAGTACGGGATCAAGACCGTTTAGAAAATAATAATAAAAGTTGGACGGAATATTTTTAAAATTAAACAAGCCGTAATTTGTTAATTCGAACCTTTGTTCTTCGGTGTAGTTCCAGTTATTTGTTAGTGTATAACCGCTATTTAACGGATTTTCAAACCTTGCATAGTTATATAGCAATAAAAATACTATCGCTAAGGACGGCGCAAAGAATAAAATAAACAGGTTTTTTAATCTTTTTTTAAATGTTTGAGTCTTTTCAAAGAGAATGGATAGAAGATAAAAAATAATAATTAAGGCAGATGTAGGTCTGGACATAAACAAAATCGCTATGGTTAAACTTATTAACCACCATCTTTTTTTGCCGTAGTATTCGTATATAGACAAAAAGCTGAATAAAACAGTTACTGTCTGCAGAAAATACCAGCTCCATGTTGTTAAAGCGTTAAAAATATATACCGATGAAAATACAAAAGAAAAAGCCAATAACACTGAATCGGAAAAATCGTATCGCTTTTTACGTGAGAGTTTAAATGCCAGAAGGAAAATTGCTAAGGTGATAAAAAACTGAATATACCCCTGTTTAAACTCCAAATGCAAAAACTGTTCAAAAAATGTAACAAGGGGCATTATAAGAATGCTTGGGAATAATCCCAGATGCCAGTAAAACTTGTTATTGTGAAAAATGTAGTCGGTGTTCGGATAATCTATATCCAAACGATTCTGCAATAAAGAGCGGGTAAGATAAACATATTCTTCGTGACTGAACTGGGTATCATCTTTCACATTACTAAAGAAATTTAAGAAAAACACTAAAGTAAAAAAAACTACTACCATACTACTTATGACTAATAAATCCCTGTTAAGTTTGAATGTCATATAAAGAAATAATGCCAAAGTGAATACGAAGTTAATAGAATATTTAAATAAATGTATTTTTCCTCTTTAAATAATAGAAAACTTAATGTTGTAGGTACCAATGCATACCAGGGTGTGATCCACGGTGTATATAAAAATAAGAAGCCGACGAATGACCAGAACATAAATTTAATAGGCTCTTTTTCTTTATATAGGAAAAAATAAATTAAATATAAATATGCGGCAGTAAATATTATTAATCTAACAAACGAAGCGGAATTTAGAAAAAGACCGTTTGTAAGAGCAATAAAAGGAGAGCACCTGTACAAGCATCCTGCCTGCGGATTAATGTAAAAAATTAACAAACTGTTTATAGGATCAGTTATTTTTGGGTTTTCCCACCTCATAAATAAAGGAATGAGAGAAATAATTATTACAACTGCAGTAATTATTATTGTTTTTATACCATTGGATACCACCCTTTTACTATTTGTAAATACAAAAACCGGAAGAAAAATAATTGTCATGTATTTGATCACAATCGATAATGAAGTTAAAATAATTGCATACTCACTTTTCTTTTTTGTTAAATAATAGATTGAAAAGAATAGTAACGATACAATTATAATATCATTGTGTCCATCCAAAAAAACGTGTATTAAAAGGGAAGGGTTAAATAGAAACAGATAAAGAATTTTTGAGTCTAGAGACAATAAATCAATTAACTTTCTTAATGAAAATATTGCAAATATATAAAAGATCACATTTATTATCTTGTATAAATAAACTGCTGTAAGTAAATTACTCACTAACCCCAATGGCGTAATCATAAAATAGAATAAAGGTCCATACGCTGCAGGCAATGTATTCCACCAGGCGTTTATCTCTTTCATCCATGGATTTGATGTTAAAGCCAATAAAGAATTTGCATATATATTTATATTTGTGGTAGCCAGAGATTTAGCGGATACCATATACGCATAAATATCGACACTTAATAATGGAGGAGTTATAACTAGTAAAAATATAATTGCTACTGCTAAAACTTTAATAGATTTTTGTGTGAAATTAACTTTATTCCACAATGTTAAAAAAAGATATAAACCGATTAGCAGTGTAAAAACGGCTTCCACTACCAAAACATTTTTTAAAGGCATGTTTTCTATACTTAATTGGGTAAAAGACCCTCGGGAGAACGAAATAATAGATATAATTAGAAAAGAAAGCAAATACAATGACTTTATAAATACAGATAACATGAGAATTATCCTATTGAGTCAATACAGCTGCCGCCTCATCGCTGTAAACTTCCTTCCATCCTTTTTCGCCGGATAAATATTTATACAATTTATTGTCCTTGTAATCCAAGACAAAACCTATATTGTATTTTTGCACTAAATTAGTGAACTTATCGAAATTTTCTGCAGGATTTGAAATAATATCGTTATATTCCTTAAATAAATATCCGTCTTTATCTCTCCAGGAAGGCATTCTTCCGTCAATAAATGTTTTATATTCCGGCAGCTGCCAAATCAAAAACCCCCCGAAATTATAATGATTAAACATATTGCCTTTTAATTTGTTTTGTTTTAGGTAAGTTATCGCACCGCACGGATACTTAGTTTTTTTGCAGAATTTATCAACCGATAAGGTTGTATCCAGGCTTTTAAAAAACAATTCCATAGAAGATATTAATAACACAGGTAAAATCATACCGCCTATGTATTTGGCCACGGTATCTACAAGAGGTTTATTTAGTTTATGTACCAGAAGTAAAGCCAAGTTTCCCCATAAGTAATCTACTGCAAATATTCCTAAAATAACCAGAATTCTGAAAAAATAAATTGATCTTATTGACCATATAAAAAATATTATAACTGAGATGATGTACCAATACTCGAATTTTTTATCCTCCCGCACCGGATTGTTAAGTTTATAAAGTTTATTGCTTAATAGTGCAGAAGCTAATATTAAAGATGAAGACATAAAAATCATATTAATAACAGTTGTGTTGGCTATCGATAAATTTAACGGGAGCATTTCGGAAATCCCAATGTAGTCTTTGAAATGAGCCGTGTCTTTTATTAAGGTAGTCCATAGACTAATTACGTTTGGATTTAACAATGTGGCAGCTAAGCACAAAAGATAAATTAAAGTTCTTCTTGCTAATTCAAATTTTTTTAGTGACTTGTTTTTTAATTCAGTGTAGCTCTTTGACGCGAAATATAGTCCGAGAATCATTAAAGCCATAGTGAAGTCTGCGTGCATGTTTACCCAGAGTGGAAAAAGCAAGGGTAGAAAAATCACATACTTTTCCTTTTTCATCAGTATATATAAGAGCAGAAATAGGAAGATTGTGCTGAAAAACAGAGGCCGGATTGTTACTTGAAATGAACTTAAGGCTATAAAAATGATTAAAGATGAAATGGTTTTTCCGAAGAGTGAAGTAGCCCCGTTTATTTTTAAAAGCAAATAAAAAATCAGAAAGCTTATGATACTGCCTGCTAATAAGCTCGTTAGTATTGGTCCTGTCAGTTTAAATAATGAATAAATAATTATCTGGGAAATCCAATATGAATTTGACCATTTATAGTCGGGATAGGTGTAACTGAATATATTATCGGTTAGTAGTTCTCTTTTATTTACAATGTATTCACCGTATTTGTAATGCCAGCCGAAATCCGGATCCGAAGGAAACGTATATAGCAGCATCATCCCCACAATTACGAGTATTAAATATTCTATTCTGAAGTTTTTTGTTATTAGCTTTCGCACTAGGAGATTATATCTTATGAACGGTAAATATAATTAAGATCTTCACTTTTTAATGAAATCGTAAAGCCTGCTTCTTAAAGAAATAAATCCGGGGGCTCTAAGATTAAAAACGGTTTTAAACTCTTCACCTTCTATAGAAATACCGCCATTATTGGTTTGAAATGTTATTTTGATAGTTTTACCGTTTGTTCCGATATCAGTATCAACGCTTGAAATGCTGGTATATTTATTGCCTAATTCGTCGGCTCTTTCGGCCATTTTATCCACAGAATAGGGATTTCCTCCCCAGCATTTTGTGGTTATGGGTGAAACTTTGCTTCTGTCAGAGCTGTTGCCTTTTTCAAATACTGTTACGGCGTTTAATATATCCGCCATCTCTTTTTCACTAAGCCACGGGCTCGATCGCCCGCACTTGTCGGAGTTGTCGTTGTATGTTTTGGTATACCAAGCTTTATAGAACCAAGGTGATTTAGCTTTTTTCTCGTATGCATCGCCCGGCCAGCTTCCTCCGGCTTTATCCCAGCCTACATTGTTGATGTATCCTCCGGTTGTTGACGAATATTGGGAAGTGGCTGCTCCGTCCAAAATCACATTTTTGGTATCGTCAACCGCTTTTTTCCATCTGGCCGGTGGGTTGTCGGATTTGCTTTTTAAAAATACCTGGCACGATTGAGACGTACATATAGGCTTTTTTGATTTGTATGCGTAAGTTCTTGCCGCAATAGCTTGAGCTTTTAGGGCGTTTTCATGCCAGTCACTGGGCATTTCCGCTATTCCGTATAAATACTTCTGAAATTCCATATCTCCGTATCCTTGAACGCTGATTTTGCTTGGGAAGTCGTCCTGCTTTTTAACTCCGACTTTGTAATAAAATTCTAGAATTTTTTTATAATCCATCCCGCTGTCTGCCCTGCCTTTTGCCCCGTACTGACTCATACCATTATAGTGGGTATAAGCGCCATAACTCATTGCTGCAAAAGCGGGAGAGAACGGCGGGGCGGGGAGTTTGTATTCGGGAGCCTGGTAATTACCCACGCTTTCGGTGCCCGCTCCGCTCTTAGCGTCTATAATACTTTTTTGAGCCGCGCTAAGTTTGTCTATTCTTTCCTGAATCGACGCCAAATCTTCTTCTGTTTCTTGTTTTTCTTCCGACACCTCACCAAATTCATTTAACTTCTGACTTTTTTGAGCTTCTAAATTATTTTTAAGAACTAACAGGTCGGTTTTGGATTTTTCCAGTTCGTTTTTAGCAGTTTCGGCGTCTCTTTTATTCTGTTCAAAGTTTTTTATTTCCGAATTAAGAAAATCAATTATTTTTAATGTTTCCGATGACATTGCTTTACTGTAAAGGTAGTCAAGTGTGTATGATTGAAATCCCGTTAAATTCATTTCACCCGCCGAAGCCGATCCGAGCAGAAGTTCAATGTCTGATACCGCAGATTTTTTGGAGTAGCTTCTTATAATGTTATTTCTGAATTTTATTTTATCTTCCAAGGCAGCCTGCCTGTTTGCCAGGTTGTAGTTTATTTTTTCCAGCTCCAGCTCCAATTCTTTTATTTCGTTTTCAATTTCTATGATTTCTTCAGTTGTCACGCCAAGCTGCTGACCCAAGCCTGCTATTTTTTTATTTAAATCCGAAATTTTACTGTTTAGGTTATCTAGCAACCTTGATTTTTCAGATAGATCTTCTGCCGCATCTTTCAGTTTTTGCGCGCATTCTTCTTCTGTTGTACATGTACTTTTAGAACTCTTGGCAAATGCGGTTAATGTGAATGAAGAAACCAGTATAAGTACTATTGAAACTATCGCATACTTTTTAGCGGGCATGTGCTTATTATATCGTATTTGTTTAAGGTGGTTTCATAGCTTCACAAATAATCTATGCATGTTATATTTATTACATAGTGTTTTTTAAGTATTTATTAAAAGAATTTAAGATTTATAAAGCATTTTTGGTACTTGTAGTTTTATTGGTTTTGCCGTTTTTATTAAAAAAAGAAGTATATGCGTGTCCTATTGACACTTTTAATCTAAGTATTACCGGAGCCGGTTGTACGGTAGGTGGTGTAACGATTAATTTGCAGGCCTCCGGTCCCGGAGAGAGCGCGGGTCAAGGTATTCAATATTCTATATCTGCTGTAGATGCTGGCACTGTTTTAGGTAATGTGAGTGGAACTGAATCAGATTATACATGTACTCTGTCGCCACTTGCTGGGGATAGTTTTGAAAAAACTTTATTTATTCCTTTTAGTAGAGCACCTACGGGGATTGTATTTGTTAGTGGTACGGTTATTAGTCCCGGTGCATTAGGCGGTAGATATATAATGACGGATTCAATAACTCTTCAATTGGCTCAGTGCGACCCGCAGAGAAACCCTAATGGTACAGCGTGTTCAACTGGGTCGGAGTGTCAATCTTATTTTTGTGATGGAGGAATTTGTGCTTGTATAACGGATGGCACTAATGTTGAAGCTGTAGGCGGTTCTTGTGGAGATTGCTGCTCCGGCGGGTGTACTACGGGTACCAGAACTTGTATAACCAGGGTTGCAGGAGAGTGTTCCGATATCGGTGAGGATTGTAGCAGCTCTTGGGGCAAACCTTGTTGTGTAACAGGTTCAGTTGAATGCAGGTATATGTATTCCGCTCCTGGAGGATCTCTCTGTCAAAGGAAAACCTCCGGTACCTGCAAATCGTGGGGAAATATATGTGGCGGAGCAGGTGATACAACTTGCTGCAATGACAGTGTGGGTAATACTGTTAATTGTGTTGCAACCATAGGAGGTAGGTATCAATGCGGCGGTGACACTTTTGATTGGGGAATTCCCCCACCAATTGAATATTCGGGTCCAATTTTGAACTTAGAGGAGATAATAAGAGTGTTATATAGAATTCTGTTTCCGGTCGGTATCGCATTTGGAGCATTTATGGTAATTAAGTCGGGATATGCAATAATGACTAGCGAAGGAAATCCCACAAAAGTGATGGAAGCAAAAGAAGATTTAACCTCAGCGGTTATAGGTTTGTTATTTGTTTTATTGTCTGCAGTTATTTTGAGGGTTATAATATCTTCATTGCTAGGTGCAGATATTTAATGTTTAATAATTAGAAGGAGGTGTAAGTATAATGTCATTAGTTCAAGACGTATTCGCTCAAACAAATGTGAGTGTTCCGATAATTCCGGGCGTAAACAACTTAGGAGATATATTTGGAATGGTTGTAAACATTATACTGGGTGTGGGCTGGGCTTTGGTTTTTGTGATGTTGGCTTTGGGTTTGGTTCAATACATTATGTCTAAAGGTGAGGCTAAAGCAACTGACGCCGCAAGACAGTGGCTTACCGCAGCGGCAATTGGTGGTATAGGATTGTTCTTCTTAACAACTTTAAGAGTGATATTATTTAACTTAGTAGGGTTAGGTTCAAACAACCAGATAGGAAATAATCAGATCAATATATTTGACTAATATATTTAGAAAGTGACCAGATCAGTATTTTTAGGTGATGAAAATTAACTCCTCCGGATAAAACTCGGAGGAGTACAATAATATCTATGTCATTACTCGAAAAAGTTTACGCGGCTCCTATAGATCCGAATATAGAAGATCCCCTCGGTGGCGGAATAAACAGTCTTGCCGATGTTTTTGGCGTTTTTACAAATATTCTGCTGGGAGTAGGGTGGGCTCTGGTTTTTGTTGCGTCGACTTTGGCAATGATAAAATACATAACTTCAAAGGGGGATCCGAAAGAAACCAATACCGCGCACGCTTGGCTTTTATACTGCGGTATAGGAGCATTTATAATGTTTGCTTTTACTACTATTAGAGTAATAATTCCCAGAATGATCGGTGGAACGTGGACGGGTGTTAACGGGGTTACGGATTTCTAAATCTTCCCGTTTTTTAACTTCTCAATGGATTTTGTTCTCATTTTTTGATAAATTTAAAGTGTATGTTTGATTTAATTCCCAACTCAATAAGTAATACCTTAGGAGATAAGACCTCGGTAAGCGCCATATTAGGTTTGATTCTTAATATAATGCTAGGAGTAAGTTTTTCTATTTCTCTAATTAGTATTGCTTATGCGGGTATTTTATATGTGAATAGTTCCGGAGATCCCAAAAATGCCAGTAAAGCGTGGCAGGGATTTTTGTGGGGAGCTATAACCGGAATGGTTACTTTGGGAATATTTGTTATAAAGAATGCTTTAGTGTCATTGCTGGGGGTAACAAATCCCAATATTACTAACGCTGTGCCTAATTTATAGTTTAGTTGGTTAGTCTATAATTGTTTTGGATATGACCATGTTTAATAAAAAGTTAATATCGCTTATAATTTTGATTACTACTTTGTTTTTTTATAAAGCGGCATTTGCTCTTGATTGTGATATACCAGTCACCGGAGAAAATGCAGCAGCTCCAAATATCACTCAAATTGTCTGTCCTTTTGCCAGAATTTTAAATTTGATGATTTTGATTGTTGGTGCGGTATTTGTGATTATGGGTTTATATGGAGCGATTAAGATCGCCACATCCTGGGGGGATCCAAAGGGATTACAATTAAGCCAGCAAACTTGGACTCATGCGATAGCAGGTCTGGCTATTGTATTGGGATTTTTTGCCATAATTTTAATAATTTTGAATATACTTGGAATTACTGATTATCAAAGTCCAGGTGATGCTTTTGAAAAAATAATGGAAGAGATTAAGAAATTTTTCACCGAAACCAGCGGAACCGGGGGACCAGTAATTACAAATCCTTAATATTCCTAGGCATTATCTTAAATGTGCATCTCCCTCACCAAATTCTAAGGTTTCAGGAGGATTGTTATAGTACTTATACGTTATATCTTTAGATAAGCTTATTCCATCAATTGAAGTTAAGGATGATTCAATAGTAATGGTATATCTTCTATTAGGTATCCAAGTGGCGCCGTTGTTCGGAATTAGAATCAGAGTGTAAGGGTCAGTTTGGTTGACAAGCGGTTTTACATTTACCAGCGGAGTTACTATTACGTTTATAGTATTGATATCAATAGGAGCACTAAACTTGAAATATATATATTCTGCAAAATCAAAAGTTCTTCTGTCTCCGGAAGGTGGGGAAGCTTCAACTAAATTGAATGGAAATTTCGGTTTTTGTTCTTCCTCTTCTATTTTTGTTATTACCGGTGCCAAACCGGTACCTGGTTCTTTTGTGGCTAATTCGGAAAGAATAAAGCTAATGCCGGCTACCAAAATTATAATAGCAACTGATATAATCAAAACTCTGTGTTTATTATATATTTCTTTTAATTTGTTAAGCATAGTATTAGTTCCTATCTTAGCAGAACTCTGAAGTTATGGGCACGAGAATGTATCTTCCGGTCTGCTTGGGACACCGTTTATCATTAGTTCCATGTGTACATGGGGACTCCAGGTACCTCCAGAATATAATCGGGCGATCCCGTCTCCGGGTTCTCCAGTATCTCCGGCTTGCAACCAGAACTGGTCCATGTGTCCCATATACACTTTATATGTCTTAACCGTGTTGTCAGGAGGAGAGGGGGTTGTGTCGGTTGCGGACAGAATAGCACCGTATCCTCTTGATCCCTTAAATATTGAAAATGTGCTGTTAATATACCAGGTTTCCACCGTACCAAGTCTGGGTAAATAAACTGTTCCGTCACCTCCTCTTATATCTTGGGCATATCCGTAATATGATTGTAGAGGTGTGGCTCCTGTACACCTTGTTTGTCCTGATAACACTGTACTCGGTCCGCAAGCTGCTGACCCGGTATCCGGGCAGCCTCCTCCGACAGGTTTTGCAAGGTACGGGATGGTGTAAGTACATACCAGTCCTTGATTGCTCCAATATGCATCATTTCCGTGGCAGACCGGGTATGAAGTGCATGAGTTTTGTCCCCCGCTTATTGGGCAAGAACCTATCGTAGACAATGAGGGTTGTGCAGTAGTAGCCATTGGTGCGGGAGCATAAGTAATAATATCGGTTCTGGCAGGACTTGTGGGAGGAGTGGCTCCGACAAATACGCCGGTTATTATTAATGAAACTAACATTAAAGGTCCTAAACAGCATCCACATGCTGTTAGAAATATTGTAGAAATAGCTTTATTGGCTGCTGTAAAAAAACTGTCTATTTGTTTTTTGAAACCTGATAAATCCATTTTTATTATAGCTTTGCCAAAGGACTCCAGTGTATTGGTAATTTTTCTGGCAACAAATTGGAAAACTACTCTCACAGGATATGCGGCAGCACCAAGCCCTCCTGTTGCCCCCACAAAAGTTGCGTATAAAGCGCTGGCAATAGCTTCCTGAACGGCGATTTTTATATACGAGATGGGTGCAAGTATTCTACCGACTTTTTTAATTACCCACGTTTGGAGCAGATTTAATTTAACTGCGAGTTTCTGAATGAGACCTATGTGTGACTGTGCAATTTTATATGTATCAAAACTGGCATTGTATTTACCTAGCTGTCTTACCATTTCCAGCTGTCCTGAAGCATCTTCTACACGACCTTTACTGGCAAAAGTTGAACTCATCCAAGTTTTGAATTTTTTAAGGTCATCACTAAAATTGTCTATACCTTTTTTATTTACCGGAAGTATTACCTGTCTGTCTCCGTTTAATCTGTAAAGTTCGTTCGCGAAATCGTGGTCTTGTATAGCTTCCGCGAGAGATCCGAATTTTTTAATTGTGCCCTTATATAGAAAATTATCGTAGTTTAGCATTAACGCCAGAGCCTGGTCATTTATGTTTTTGCTTCCAACCCAGGAAGAATAAAGCTTACCCGCGGCTGTAAGGTGACCTCCGCCCTGTACTCCTTTTAAAAACAGGTCACCACCTGTAATTCCCTTTAGTTCCAGATCAAATCTATGTTCGGTAAATCTATTTTTAAATAATTTATCTGCCCATTTGTAACCTTGAACCGGTGCTGAAGATACGTCGACGGCCAATCCAAAATAATGGCATTTTTTCATGAAAGTGCTCGAATAGAATGCCGGTGTGTATCCTTCGATTCTTTTTCTAATACGTGACCATAAGTATTGGTTCAAATTTCCCTTTTCAAAGTTTACGAGAATTTCTTCCGCCAGGTTGTCTATACGATCAATACTCACGTCTACTCCGGTGAGCATTATTCTTTTCATTCTAAAATTTGCACTCTGATCGAGAGAATTAATGACTCTTCCTATTTTGTTTATGCCAGCGCCGCTTTGAACGCTGCCCATCAATAAATCATCTTCAAAAAGGTTTTGCATCAACGACCTTTGAACGCTGGAATGAATTACATCACCGCGAGTAATTCCTCTTCCCGTCAGTCCGCCGTTTCTAATGCTGTTAAATCTACCCATGAAATCCGCTGCTGCTGCTTCAGCCGCTACACGGTTTGAAGTATTAAGCCCGGTTATCAAACCGTTTATATCCATTGAGTCAAGTTCAGCTATTGTTCTTTCATACCCCTCCATTAATCCGTTAAATTTATCTAAATCATCACCTTTTAACAGTTTGCTTTTCCTTATGTCATCTATTTGTGTCCTAACGGTGTCTAATTGCTTTTGATAGTTGCCGAAACTTTTTTCTATCGCCTCTATATTTTCTGCTTTTAGTGTAGTTGCATTTACAGCCCCACCGCCTTCCTGCATGAATTTAGCCATAGATGATGAAACTCTTTTAGTGGCCACGGATTCGGCATCACCTATAGCTTCTACAAGGTTTACCCTTGACTGAAAGCTTTGAATTCCATCTCTTATATCGTTATAGGCGTCCAAACCCCCGGGTCCAGATAAAATTTTAGGATCGATGTGATCTCTTAAGAAAGCATCCAAGTTTGTGCCATAGTTTTGGTTTATTTGAAAATCGAGATCGGCCGAAATGGCGGCCAGCCCTTTTTGCATTACCGCATCATATTGAGGGTCTCTGGAAACAAAGCCTCCACTGACTCTTTTCCAGGCAATCAACTCTTTTCTGTATTCGTCATAAACATCTTCTTTAACTTTTACCGTGGTGATTCCTCCTGCTGTAATTGCGGCTCTTTCTTCAGCTTCCCTTGTAATTCCTAGATTAGTTAGATGAAGAGGATTCGGGTCGCCCCCTTTTATAGATGGGTCTCTTAGCTTATCTATTTCTAATCCTAAGGCTTTAGAAGCTCTAACAACTGGTTTTTGTTGTAGCGATTCTTCTGCCATCTGCCTTGTTCTTTCAACAAGACGGTCCCAGGTAGCTATTGCTCCGGTTCCGGAAGTACCTGTGGCAGCTCCTCCGTTTACATTTCCTGTTATTGATTCCCACAATGTAGTGTAATATCTTTGTTCTATATCTTGTGGATCCGAAGCAGCTTTCCACCAGCCCTCAATTGTTTTTCTTGCTGTACCAGTTGGGTCCGAAGCCCATTTTCTCGGGTCTAAAGTTACATCTATTCCAAATGTACCCTGCATTCCTGCCTCTGCTTCTTCACCGCCGAATTCTTCCATTTGGGTAGTGGAAAAGTCACCGGTGGGATTTGCCTGCGCTTTAAATAGTTCCCTTTCTAAATCAGCTACGATTTTGCTTTTTACCCACCAAGGTGTTAAAGGAAGTTCCGGTACATTTAATTGGTTTAAATAGTTGTCAATATATCCTCCAATATCATTTCCGATAAATTTAAATTCTCTCGGTTGTAGAAAGTTTTGTCCTCCTGTCGGTTTTCTTCTTATCGGACCTCCGGGATATTGACCTTGAAATCCTATTAGTGGACTCATATACCTTATTTTATAGCAAGTACCGCAATTATGTATATATGGAAATAAGGATTGAAATAAAATTCAATTCTGAAAAAAGTAACCCGACGGCCTATTTCTGGGCTGGAAACCACCCTCTTGTGCTTTTTTCAACTTTATGGAAAAATATTGATCATGAGGAGATATTTTAAAAAGCTTGTATTATTTTCCTTCGTATTTGTACTTTTATCAACATTAGCTGTAGTTTCTCAATCGGAAGTTTATGCATTAGACCCGAATCAGCCGGCTTTGTGCCAGACTGAAGAAATATTGTGGGACAAATTTGTAAATGCGTATCCTGCATTGGATCTTAGGAGAACTACAGGCAGCATTATGATTTATGGTCTTAGCGGCGGGCCGACGACTCTTACAACAGGTCTTGATACGAATTCCGTAGGAAAGTGTGCGGCTGTTTTTATGAATGATGCGGGTAAAACGGATATAACTTGCGAAGGCATTGAGAAGGCTAAATGCGAAACTGTTAACCAAGTCCCAAGCCCGCAAACTACAAGTAATGGTTCACTAGTATATGATGTCGAGGGGTATTCACGAAATAATGTGTCCGGCAGTCTTTTAGGTGTAGCTAACTTTATACAAGGAATTGTTATAAATGAACCTGTACCGGTTAACCTAGCCTTATTTTGGAATGATTCTGTTTCCAAAGTTCCGTTTTTTGGTAAAGCTTTAGCTGCCGAGTCGCGCTATTCAGGTCCGTTTTTAGATCTGATTTTGGGTATTTGGAAAGTTACGAGGAATTTCGCTTTCGGGATTTTGTCTGCGGTCATGGTTGTGATTGGAATAATGATAATGAGCAGAAAAAAGCTCAATCCTCAGGTTTATGTTACAGCCCAAACCGCGTTGCCGAGAGTGGTTCTGGCAGTTATTTTAATAGCTTTCAGTTATCCTATTGGAGCTGCTATTGCCTCTATGGGATGGACTATGGGATTCTCATTTCATGACTTTATTTCCAAGATAAATTGGGGGACAGGAACAGGCGGCAGTGGTGGTACAAGTTTATTAGGAGGGGGAATTGGCGGAGTTATAATATTATTGATCGGTCATGGAATTGCGGTTGTAGGACCCGGCGTTTTTCTTATTCCCGTTCTAATAATTACAGCAGTGATTTGCTTAATATTATTTATAATTGCTTTCTTAAAGATTCTTCAGATATATTTTAAAATGATAATATCCATAATAGGTGCGCCTATAGTTTTTGCTCTAAGTGCCGTCCCAGGAAATGAGACCAGCATGACAAATTGGTTTAAACAAATGATAGCTTATGGGCTCTCAATTCCGGCCGTTTGGGGAATGATCGGCATAACAATTCAATTTGTTACTTCAATGATCCTTTCAGTGTTTTCTCAAGGGCTTCAAGCATTAGGATATACCTTATTTGGTATTGCTTTCGCTCCTGTAATGTTGATTTACGGATTCTACCTCGCTACAAAAATGCCTCATTATGTTGATGGTTGGGTAATGGGCGAGCCGAAAAAACCTGGTGGGAAGAGATAAGATCTGAACATAGATGGGATTTTCATGTAATTCTCATAATTAAATATACTCCTTTATTCAAACTAACATAGTATAATGTTCCTATGTTGCTGGTAAAAAACCGAAGTGCATCATTTGATTATGAATTATTAGGAAAATTCACAGCCGGAATAGTACTAAAAGGTTATGAAGTTAAAGCAGTTAAAGAGAAACGTGCAAATTTGACAGGTGCTTATGTTCAGCTTTTGGGAGATAAAGAACTATATGTAATCAATATGTATATCGGGAAGTATTCCAAACAGTCACAAAAGTCAGAAGAAACAGACTTGCGGCGGACCAGGAAACTATTGCTTACCGGTTCTGAAATTGAAAAGGTTAGGAGAATGATGCAGCAGAAAGGGAGAACGGCAGTACCTACGGCTTTATTATTGGAGCATAATCTGGTAAAATTGGAATTCGCAATAGCTAAAGGACGTAAGCAAGCCCAAAAAAGGCACCTTGAAAAGGAAAAACAGATAAAAAAGGATCTTGAAACAGAAGCGAAAGAGTTCAACAGAAGTGAAGGTTTTACCGACACTTAAATGGCGGAAAACACCAGAAAAAACTTTTAAATATGGGGATGACAGGATTTGACTGAAAGATCTTGATTATGAAAGCAAGTCGAAGTGCTAGATCTTCGTACCGATCGAAAGATTGGATGATTCGCAAGACTCATCAAAAATTAGCAAAAAACAAATGCTGAAAACAAAACAGCTAACAGCGATGCTTACGCGGAAGTTTACGCTCCCGCATATGTATACGCCTGAACCGGCACTTTTGTGTTGAGTTCATATCCATAAGCGTTTATCCGGAAAGGCTTATTCGGGTAGAATAAAACCGGAATGAGGCTGTACTACCGTGGTTGAGTAGTATTGCCGAGCGCATTAAGCGCAAAAGCCGTAAGGCCAAACCTATAACAGGGTAAAAAGGTATGCCGAATACTTTCCTGCCGAAAATACTATTTGGATAAACTTGTAAACTTTTATAGTTAAGCTTTCAACACAGGGGTTCGATTCCCCTCATCTCCACCAAAATAGTTATTACAACAAAAAATAACCTTTACCCCAAATCACTTTCATCTCAGTTTGTACCTCTGCGTCCGTATGAAATGTTATATGAATCTGATTAATTGAAATACATTTTCCAAGAAACCAACAAAGTTAAGTTATAGCCCCAGCAATTTGGAAAGTTGCCAAGGCTATTTTTGATCGTGCATCAAGACTATTTGCGAAGGGCCTTAATCTTGGGGACGATTTTACTTTCCCACTCTCTGTTCCACGTCTCCAGGTGTTCAGGAACTTGCCCGTACATAATTGCTAGGAGATCGGGGCGTCCCCTGAATTCGGGTTGATCTTCCACGCGCATCAGATGTTGGCTCAGTATCTCTATGAGCTGTGCCCGTAAATCTTCTGCCCGGTTGTACCAATCCGGTTCGCCTCCTTTCTTGATTTGATTCGTGACGTCTATCAGACGGCGTCTCAATCCCGACAGGTTGCCGCGCAGCCTCGGAGTTTGGGCGATCTCTATCGCCGTGTCAAACAGCGCCTCAGTAGCTTCACGTTCGTCCACGGAATTTTCTCCTCTCTTAGATTATATTTATGATTGTACTAACAATAATTTGATTAATCAAACTAAATGGTAATTGTAGTGAGTGCTTATTGTGAGTAAAATTTGAGTATGGATAAGAAGGAACTTATAGATGTATTTAAAAACGAAGTCATAGAATCGGCGAAAAATCCAGAATTCATTCATCATAAATGGTTTGTAAAATATCATTTGGAAATTGTTGAAAGAATTGCAATGGAACTTTGCAATATATATAAAACAGCTGATAAGGAAATGGTTTACCTTCTTGTTTGGCTTCACGATTATGGAAAGATTCTTGATTTTGAGAACCAGTATAATACTAAGCAGGAATCAGGTAAAAGGAAACTTCTTGAGATCGGATTATCCGCTGATTTTGTTGACAAAGCTATAAAATATATTGATATTTTGGATAAAAAGCTGGAGACAGATATTAATCAAGCACCTATTGAAGTGCAGATAGTTTCATCAGCCGACGGTGCTTCTCATTTGATAGGGCCGTTTTTTAGCTTGTGGTGGTACGAAAATCCTATTAAAACATTTGAGGAACTAATGGCGGATAATATTAAGAAGGCTATGAAAGATTGGAATAAAAAAATGGTATTACCAGAAGTAAAACAAAAGTTTGAGTCTCGACATGAATTTTTAATGGAACAATGCGGAAACTTTCCCGATACTTATTTACTGTAATAGTCGGACCAAAATTCTTTGATCAATATTTCCGTCCAGGATTCTACCAAAGGACCTTTTCCTTGTTGCGCTACTTTCATTTTATGGTTTAAATCTTCAAATACTTTATCGAATGGAACCCACCATGCTTTTGCTGTCTCACGTGTTTGAAAATATAGTTTAGTGGTTGTCTCCGGATCCAATTCAATAATAGTTGCGATTCCGGTGTGTACCCATCCCACCTGAATTTCTATTGATGGATCTTCTAGTCTCTCATCGAAGAATGCACCTAAAAACTTTATATCTTTAATATTTCCTCTATTTATTCCCAATTCTTCTTCAATTTCAGTGAAAAATCCTTTGTTAAGTCCCACAAGAACTGCCAATTGATCTTTTATTACCGGTAAAAGATCCTGAAGAAAAGTTAATTCAGCGTTGCTTAGACCAATATCATCCTCAGTTTTATGTCCTCCGAAACCAATTGATAGTTTTCCCTGTAATCTTAAATCCCCCAAAAATTTTTTTCTGTCAGTTCCCGCTGTTTCAGGAGTTGAACGTTGATACCATAAAAGATTATTTTGACAAACAATTGCGGAATATACGATTATTTGTTGTCGTGTAGGGTCCATTTCTAAACCATTTTCACCATATCTTTTTGCTATATTCCCATACTTAAAAATAGTTTCCAGAATGTTTGTAACATTTCGTGTAACTTTTACTTTAGGTGAAAATGAGGAAGACTTAAATAAGTTATTTTTCACAAGTTCATTTCGCGGTACATACAAAGCTGTTTTTTCTTTAGTTGGTTTATCTTTATCTTTTGAATGGTGTTTATTTGGAAATGGGACGTTTAAATGAAAATCCTTTGTCGACAATTGTTTTTCTTCGTCTCTTTCTGTAAGTTCGACTTTAACCATATTTATAATGTATATTATCATATTATATTTTGATATTAAATGTTTGCTAGTATAGGTAAGTACCTTTGTCATATCCTATAATGTAAAGTTTCCAGATTTAGTGTGGAACTCTGATTTAAACTGATACAAAAAGAAAAAGCTTGCATCACCGCCCTATAATTACTATAATCAGGACATGAAAAGAGGACTTTTTGCCATAATATTAATAATAATAACGCTCATAGCGGGGTTTCTTATCTCTGTTACGGGGAAAAATGGTGATTTGTCTAATTCTGGAAATGTCCTCGGGAACACATACTCCAGGATTAAATCTCTCGCAGGTATTCAAAAACCCGTCTCCGAAAGGCCTTCCGCAGTAGCTTCCGTGCGAGACAACTAAACAATTAATCCAGCCTGAATATTCTAATGTTTAATAGAGAAAATAAATACTATATATATAATTTCCTTATTGTCTCATTTTTATTTTTAATTTCCGGTGTGCCGTTTTTCAAAAGTTTAAATTTGATATTTTTGGATAAATTGCAGGGATTTGCAGATGTTTCGGAAGATATAGTAATTATAGGTATTGATGATAGGAGTTTTAAGGAATTCGGAACATGGCCGTGGTCCGACGAAATATTTTCGGATTTTGTGCAAAAAATAAACTCAGCAAACGTTAATACTTTAGCTTTTGATATTTTATTTTTAAATGAAAATGAAAATGATTATAGGGATTTTAAAGAGCAATTAAACAAAGGAAATCTAGATGTTGTTCTCGCATCAAAATTGGGAAATAACACAATAGTAAACAGTCCATTAGCGGTAACGGGCAAAACATTGAACGGATTTGTGAATTTACCTCAGGAAGATGACGGAAAAATCAGAAGATTTAACCCGAATATATTGTTTAATAATACATGTTATGACAGCTTTTCACTGACTATATATAAAAATGCCAAGAATAAGTTTGATAAAAATTGTGTAACCGAACCTATTATCTTTAATTATTCAAATCAGTCTTTTACCTATTACAGTTTTGTTGATGTTTACAGCGGTATTGTAAGCCCAAGGTCTTTGAGAGGCAAAATCGTTCTGGTTGGAATAGTAACTTATGATATTAAATCTCAAGTCACTGATAACTTTGTCGACGTTTTTGGTAATAACACTCCCGGGGTTTATGTACATGCAAATATTTTGAATTCATATTTGCTGGATAGGTTCCAGGAAGATATCTCCAGGGAATTACTCCTTCTTGTGGTACTGATGCTGGCTACAACTTCATTTTTAGTTTATTCCGGTTTGAAGAAACCAACATATGAACTTTCAGTATTTATTATATTTTTGCTTGTAAACATTTTATTCGGACTTATTCTTTATGAATATGGAGTAAATTGGGATTTTGTAACTTCGACATTGATATTGTCTGCTACATTTATTCTTCAAATTGTATATAAGATGTTTTCCGCCAAAAATGAATGGGCATTTATGTACAAAGTATTCGGTAAATATGTAAATGAAAATGTACTTAAAGAAATGGTAAAAAACCAGACAGGTAAAGTTAAAGGTATTAAAAGGAAGATGACGGTAATGTTTGTTGACATAAGAGACTTTACGACATATTCGGAAAAGCTTGATTTGGAGGTTTTGATGGACAGACTTAACGAGTATTTGGCAAAGGCGAACGAGATAATAATAAGAAACAATGGGATTATTGATAAGTATATCGGCGATGAAATTATGGCCTTTTGGAACGCACCCGGTGAAAATGAAAATCACGTTGAGGATGCTTTGAAAACGGTGTTGGAGCTGCGTGAAATGATTGTGAAAGATTATGCGGATAATGCATTTAAAGTGGGAATGAGTGTGCATACCGGAGAAATGATAATAGGCAGCATTGGAAATGAGGAAAGACTCAATTACACTGTTTTAGGAGACAACGTTAATCTGGCGTCGAGGGTGGAAGGTTTAACAAGAAAGTACGGAGTAAGTATTTTAATAACAGAGCCGGTTGTAAATAGTTTAAGAAAGCTGAATGACGAGTTTGTTATAAGAAAGATAGACACAGTTATAGTTAGAGGAAGATCTTCATTGGTGAAAATTTACCAGCCAATGTATAAAACGGATGAGAATTTAAAAATTAAAGAAATATATGAAAAAGGTTTGGCTTTTTATTATGCCGGGGAATTTGATAAAGCTGTATCTTATTTTGAGCAATTACCAAATGACAGGCCGGCTCATCTTATGATTAACAGAATAAAAAGTTTGGGAGATAAAGTTAAAAATTGGGACGGGGTGTGGTATTGGGAAGAGAAATAGAATTTGAAGGTTTTAGTATTAAAGAGATAACAAAAAAGTACAGTAAACTTGCTAACCATACAATATTAGCCAGGTAAATATAAGGGATTAAATACACAATAATAACGGAATACAAATATTTGGTGTTTCTACTCCTATTGTATTCAAAAACGAGGAATATCATTGGGACTAATGACATGATTAGATCGGCCAAATTAATATGAACAGCTAAAGGGAGCATAATTAAAATACCAGTGAAAAGTAATATTTCCCGATTGTTTTTTACTGTTATGAAAAGTAGTAAAAAAAGGATGTATAACAAGGCGCTTACAATTAACGTAATACTTAAAGGATTCGAAGTGAAAATAGAGAACAGCGAAAGTAGACTATAATTTTTTTCTATGTCGGTTCCCATGCTGTATGTTTCGGTGTTAATCAAAAAAGATATATATTCCGGAAATGGATTTGAACCGAATAAAAGAATGTTTGCAATTACAAATAAAATACTACCTAGGAGTATTGCTTTTAAATAGCTTTTGTTAAATCTTAAAGCTA
Source organism: uncultured Candidatus Saccharibacteria bacterium (assembly GCA_964510265.1). GTDB lineage: Bacteria > Patescibacteriota > WWE3 > UBA101185 > UBA10185 > 2-02-FULL-38-14. Next base: position 1,983 of record CAZEAL010000186.1, on the reverse strand, counting down.
TCAATATAAGCGGTATTATAAGGGCAAATTGTGGCTTAAAAAGTAATAGGGTTGATAATAAACCGGCTTGCGTATATTTATTTTCAAGAATATTTACATGTATTAAACAAAAAACAAGCAGTAAATACGGACCGATTTGACCAATCAATAAATTGCTGATAGTAGAATAGAAAACAGACGCTATTATTGCAAAATAAGTGGATTTTAGTTTTAGCTTCCGGGTTAAGATAAATATTCCTAAGAAAACTACCATTGTGCTTACAAATACATATACTTTAAATGCGAGTATAGGTTCAGTAAGGGTGTAAGGTAAAAACAGAAAGGCGAGCAAAGGGGGATTTCTGTATGTTAATATAACTTCATCTCTCTTATATGGTTTAATTACTTCATTGATATACTTACGCTGTGTGTCTAAGTTGTATAAATTTCCAGCACTATCATATTTAATAATGTACGCACCTGTTAGGAATGCTGTAAAATCGCTGACATAAAATGGGTTGTATTCTTTGTGGGTGGTAAAATTATCCGAACCAGCTAAATATACTATATTTACTGAATATATGAGTGCTATACACCAAAAAACCTTTTTATCGTGCTCATTAATTAATTTTTTTACAGAATTGAAAAAAGTTCTCAAGTACATAGAGCCACTTTTATTTGCCAAGCTGTTTAGCCAATGTCTCCGCTTCGCCCAACAGTTGTTCCACCTCATCCAGTCCAGTATTCCAAAAGTCTTTTTTAGTAATGTCTATTCCAAGTTTCATAAATATGTTTTTAGGCGAATCCGATAAACCCGCGGATAAAAATTCCTTTACTTTAATTATAAAATTGGTATCCCTTCTGACGGCATTTTGCATATACTTAGATATCAATAATCCACTAGCATAGGAATACACGTAAAAATACATTCGTATATGCGACCAAGGCACCCACCAGTTATCAGATTCTTCTGTTAGTTCTACATAATCGCCCAAATATGCTTTCATATGATTTCGAAAGACGACTCCTATCTGTTCTTTTGCAAGATAGCCTTTTTCTCTGTAGTTTTTGTGTATTTCTTGCTCAAAAATGTAGCAGGCGATCTGTCTGTGTATTGTGGACACGTCATCATTTAATTTCATCATCTTTAATGCCAGTTGGGTTTCTTTATCTGCCCCTTTACTGAACCTATTAAGAACAAAATCCTCACAGAAAGTGCTCGCTACTTCTGCAGTGGCAAGATATACATCTCTGTATAATGCGTGTTGAGATCTTCTGATTAAAGTGTCATTTATCGCATGTCCCATTTCATGCGCCAAGGTCAACGAATCGGACAATTTGTTAGAAAAATTCAATAAGATATATACTGGAGTTTCTTGCGACATACTCATGCAGAATGCTCCATTTCTTTTTCCTTTTTTTGGAAGAACGTCTATTTGACCGTTTTCTACAATGTTTTTGAAAATTGATGAAAATTCCGGATCCATGTTGTTAAAAGTGTTCCAAATTAAGTCTACGGTTTTTTTATAGGAAATTTCTTTATCTATATCTCCGTAAGGAACATTTTTTTCGTAGTATTGAAGTTTTTTTACACCAAGTAATTTTGCCTTTAATTTATAAAATCTTTTTGAAATATCATTTCTGGAGGAAACTGATTCTATTAGAGAATCAATAATTTCAGGTTCTATGTTATCGCTTACCAATCTTGCGAGGTCCGGCCTGTCGCGATTTCTTAATTCGTCTTCCACTTTTAAATATTCCAATACCGAATTTAATTCATACTCTGCCACATCAATATGCTTGGAAATAATGTCATTAACCGCTTTAGCAGCCGTATCTCTTATATTTTTACTTGTGTTATTAAGAAGGTTAGAAATGGAAGAGAAGCTTTTTATCTCTCTTTTTCCTTTATTATTTAATACCTCCCTCTCTTCCTTATCTATAAAACCCGAAAGCATATGAACCCAATTTGATATAGCCGATTTGTCTTTTAAATTAACTACT
>CAZEAL010000185.1:0-17542 GCA_964510265.1 uncultured Candidatus Saccharibacteria bacterium | reverse complement strand
GCATACAATATTTGAGAGTTGTTTTTATAGGCCTTAATTTTTTCATCTACTCTACCACTTGCAATCTTGACTAAAAGTGCGCCGCTTTTGCCAATTTCACTCTGTACTACTCCTCCTATTTCAGTATGGAGTTTAGTTTGTTCATTTTTATCTGTGGTAGCTTTAAACTTTACTATTATTTGATCCGGAACATATTTATCCGGTGATTGAGAATTAACAGGTGTGGTTTTACTAAAAAATATAGCGACGATAAGTAAAACTACCAGAAAAATTATCTTCTTAAATGTATTTATCATGTTTTTTCACCACTTCTTTAATTATTACTTTAGGCCATTTTATCCAAAAGTAGCAGAAATTTCTAGTAAACATAATTAACTGGGTAAGTTGAGTTCCGCTGAAGTTCTGCTAGAGGATGTTTTACCAAGTTATCACTTATTCTTATGGAGATATTTTCTACCAAAGTAATAGCCTCCGCCCAAAATTAACACCCATAACATTGTTTCAACTCCTTTGCCAAATAGGAGACCGCCAAGGGTTGATATAAAGGCTACTACCAATATTATTACAAAAACAGTCTTATCCTTATTTGTAATATTCAATTTATAATTTGGAATAAATCTGGTCATATTATCATATTCAAGTGTGTAGTTATATTTCTCTTTCAGTGTATTAGACAATAGAAGTATAAGTTTATCCATATTTTTAGTTAATGGACTTGCGGCTAATTGAGCAATGTAACCTGTTATTGCGATTTCTATTGTTGATTCAATTTTGTGAAGATTTATTCTTATTTTCATGCCTCCCCAACCCCAAACGCTTGGAATAACTCCCTCAATCTCCTTCAACAGCTCTGTATTCGTTTCTTTTATATCCGTTGCGTCCAATCCCAATAAACTGTCCTTAGTCAGTAAATATACTCCTTCAAAGTCATCAATATTTATTGATAGTTTTTTTGTTATCTCTGGCATAGCGTTAGTTATATTTTATACCCGGATTTGCGACTTTCCCATTAAATGAAAATTTAATAGACATTTGATAGTGATTTACTAAAAAATCACAATTTGTCCAAATACAGGTTTGCAGTATTCACAAAATATTTATAATCCTTTTTGAACAGTTTCTTGAAAGCATATTTTTGGTGGGATAGTAGATCTTTCAAGCCTATTACCAAATCCAGCTTTTCCACTTCTTCTAAAGAAAAGAATTTAAACTTTTGTCCCTCTTTTCCAAGCTTAAGATGTTCAAACTCATTTTTGTTTAATGTCACTATAAAAAGAGCCATAGGTTCTGTGTGAGGACTGTTATATTCTGTCAAAAATAAAAGGTGTTTGGGCATTACTGATAATTCTTCGTAAAATTCCCTTTTGAGAGTTTCCTCAAATGTTTCACTGTTTTCCATGCCGCCACCGGGCAATGACCACTTATTTGGTTCGTCAATATACGCAAAGTTGTCTCTTAAAACGAGTAATATTTTATTGTTGTAAAACGTTAATGCTTTTGCTCCCACATAGAATATATACACTATTGCGTCATAATATCGCAACTATGTATACTCTACATCATGAATATTGTAGTGACAGGAGGAGCCGGATTTATAGGCACGAATTCCCTTTATTATTTGAAAAACAAATATCCTGCTGCTAAAATATACAGCTTTGATATAGGACAACCAGTTTTCCCTGTAAACGATGTTGAATATATACATGGTGATATAAGGAGTTATACACATTTGAAAGAAGTATTAAAAGGTGCTGAATTAGTTTTCCACTTTGCTGCGGAGTTAGGAACGCATGAAACCTTCTTAAACCCAGAAGTTACAAACGACGTTAATATAAACGGGACACTAAATCTACTAACGTTGGCGAGAGAGTATAATTATAAACTTTTAGTAGCATCAAAACCCAATATATGGTTGAATCCATATTCAGTTAGTAAACACGCAATGGAGCTGTATTGTTTGATGTTTTATAAGGAATACGGTGTGAGAGTATCGATATTAGAGTTTTTCAGTGTGTATGGTCCCTATCAGTATATTTATAAATACCAAAAAGCGGTGCCATACTTTATTTACCGAGCCCTAATTAATGAATACATTCCAATATATGGTAACGGGGAACAACAAGCCGATTTTGTTTATGTACAAGATGTAGTTAAAGCAGCAGACTTGATAATGGAAAAGGAAATATTTGGAAGCATAATAGAATTTGCTACAGGGGTTGGGACAAAAGTTAACGTCCTAGCTAAAATGATAATTGAAAAAACTAACAGCAAGGCAGAGCTCAAATACTTACCTATGCGAATTGGGGAGGAAGAAAATGCCATTATAATTGCCAACACGAACAATGCTAAAAATATATTAAATTACATGCCTGAACATAACTTAGAGTTGGGTTTAGAGAAAACAATTCTTTTTTATAAAGATTGGGTGAAGAGACAAAGTTTCCTAAAGTTTTAAGATTTTTGTTAAATACTTGCTTTTTTCTTAAGTTAAATCCTTCCTCATTTCTTCGAATTCATTTTTATTGATTTCCCCCCGAGCATAACGTGCTTTCAGAATATCAAGAGGAGATTTACCTTCTTTACTTGACCCGGGCTTGTAAAGATAACGGATCAAAGCGATTACCCCAAGGATTAGAAGCAGCCAGAAGAAGATCATAAAAAGCCATCCAAAAGCACTAAAGCTGTTCCAACTATAATCCATCATAAGGTTTCCACCTCCTTTCGCTTGCGGTAACATCCCCGAACCCATCATCCACATCATTGGCATAAAACTCTTTCCATTTTGAGAAAATTGAGCAGATGTATCGCAGCCACTTAATCTTTTACCCATAACTATATGCATCTGTTCCTCTCCTTTCTTACCCATCATTCTTTCCATCGTAGTGTTCATTGCTTCGTGAGAATCACCAACCATTTGCCCCATAAAATATTCACCAAGCACACCAAAGTCCTCATCGGACAAATTTTCGCAAGAGGTTTCTTTATTTTGAAAGCTTTCCCAGATAATTTTTCCTTCAACTTCTTCTAGAGCTGTGTGGTTATTCTCTTGCGCATAAGATGTGCTGATAAGAAGAGGGATTAATGCTAAGGCTATAATCATAAAAAGTAATTTTTTCATATATATATGTTTTACCATATTTAGCTCTGCATTGTGTGGGAGGTTAGAAAATTCTTTTAGAAGAAGTTATAAATAAAAAGATCGTATTAAAAGAAATGCTACTATGACAACTACACAAATGACCATGTATAAAATGGCTGTTAGAGAAGGTCTAATTATAGTATTTATAGTATAAACTGCCTTTTCCATGTCTGAGGGATTTGAGAAATCAAAGGGATTGTTTCTCCTTTGCCCTTTGGTAAGAAATCTTGTTAAAAAATCTTCCTCGTTTTTTTGTTTCACTATTACTGGATATAACTTCTTTGAAATAAAAAATATTAGATTCAGGGATACCACCTCAATAATTAGTATTCGTGTGCTATAAACCGTAGTTTCTAGGGAGGAAAGTATCACTGACTTAAATAGAAAATCAGCCGCAACAACAACTCCGCCAGCCAGTATTAGATTGTTTAATACGGTATTTAATGATAATTGTATTTGTTTTCTAACACTTTTAGGATTGAATGGATTTCTTAAAAACACTGTCTGCAAGAATATGCCCACACACGTTAGTAATATACTCATAATTTGTAACGAATCATTAAACATTTTCATCATTAATAGTATTAGGAGTGTATATAGTATGCAAGGGATGTGTAAATGGATTGCCTGGCAGGATATTTTCTTATGAGGTTACTTTTCGTATGCGTATAAATTCATGAAAAATGTGTTTGCCCCGAAATTTGCCGTCATATATTCTACGGTTCCTAGTTTTTTGTTCTCTCGCATAAATATTAGGGGAAAACCGTTATACATATAAAATGGTCGTCCCGCATCACTATTACTTATTGGAGATATTTTCTCCCAACTCTCATCCATTGATTCGGTGATAAGTCTGTCTACATTCTCTTGAAAAGTATTGGCTACATCTATGTTGAAGGCGTAATCAACGCCAACAGATGGATATGCTTCCTCATTGCTATATTTGTACCATAAACCACAACCCTCTGTTTCATACCATTTGTCTTCAGGGATCAATTTCTTCAAGTCAATATCCGGGATGCCGTACCCTTGCACATCTTCACCATTTATATCTTTCTCAAGTCCTTTGTTTGCAAATGGAAGCTTTGGGAGATTCTTAATTTCAAGTTTGCAGTATTTATCAAGCCACTCGGGATCACTTTTATCAACGTTTACGGCCTGCTGGTCCTTAACCCAGAGGTATTTTGTTCCAAGACCCTCAAAGAACCTGCCTTTGAATATAACCAAAACAATAATTACAACGGCGAGAAGAAACAATCCAAGCTTACTTGTAAGTATTTTGGACATTACAATAAGTATGAGCACGGATAGTGATAGTTGTCAATTCCGGGTGTGAAGAGAGTTGGGGTCTTTCTGACACACTTCATCCTTTATAGCTCGCTAGGTGGGATACTTTCCGAATGATGGAACTTGAAAGTTATGTATATGATGAAGCTCCGTCGTTTTTGACTTTTTGAGTTACCCCACACCACTCCATTCTAGCTAAACTGCTTTAGTTCCAAAATGATATAGTGTATGCGTGGATTCTTATATTCAAAAAGCTAGAGATATTCTTAGTCAATTTGGAGCTACGTGTAAAACCTCTGTAATTCCACCAATTGGACAAACAAAAGATGAATTAATATTTATCTTAGATGCGGTAAAAAAAGCGAATCCATCAATAATTGTGGAAATCGGGACTGCCCAAGGCGGTTTTATATTTATGCTGTCATATATCCTAAAGGATACGAATAAAACGTTCATTTCTATTGATCCATGGTCTAAAGGTACAAAATACGAGAAATCTTTTAAGATATATCAAAACACAATAAAAAAATTGAAATCCCGATTCCGTTCTAATAGATATTTGTATATCCCAGAGAAATCGACAAGTAAAAATGCCCTGAATACACTAAAAAAGATCCTGAATAGAAAGAAGATAGATTCTTTATTTATAGATGGTGATCATTCATACGAAACCGCCGCATATGATTTTAATACATATCAAAATTTAGTTAAGAAAAACGGCATTATCGCTTTACACGATATCGGTGGATATGAGGGGGTAGCCAAGGTGTGGGATAAAATAAAAGATAAAAACGAATACATTCAGATATACGAAATGATAAAAAAGGGGAAACCATTATTGAAGGAAAGTGAGGAGAAACTTTTGGGTGTAGGGTATTTATTAAAAAAATAACACAACTTTCTACGTTCCTAGTTTCAACCGTATTTTCTAACAAGACGGTCTTACGTACTATTTATCGACTCGAAAGCTGAAGAAAAAAGGCAACTTTTAAATCTAGTATTTCTCCTTATAGTGAATGAGGAAGAAGTGCACTATGACGCTGTGAAACCTTTTGATTCAATCCTCGATTTTGCAAATAGTCATTCATGGCTCTACATAGCAGAGGATGTAAGAAGGTTTTTTACATCTTCCCATTTGATCGGGGATATATAGTCTGGCTCAGGGTCATTTTCCGCATCATCAAAGTATACTAACGATTTTAAAATATGCAATTTCTGATAGCTTGTCCCTGTATATTTCTTTTCAAACGCTTTTAGTATTTCGTCAAAGGTATATTTTTGCAAAAGAACATATAAATCAACAAAATCTTTCTTAGTTCCTCTTTGCGAGATAGCAGCAATTTTCATACATGCTATGTCTAGTATTGATGCTAATTTTATTTGATTGTACGAGTGTGTGTTTTCAAGTAACGGATATTTATATTCAAAAAAACTTACTTTAACATCATAAACAAAGACATCTAGCGTGCCTTTAGCTTGTTGTGCTACAACTGGTTGGTATTCTTCCAAGGATTGCAGTAATTGCTCCTGAGCGGGGTAATTTTGTGAAAAGAAGTCTAAATCTATAGATTTTCTATGTCCAAGTTGCAATGCAAGTGCGGTTCCTCCTGCCAAGTAGAAATTTTTGAGTATTATTTCATTTTGCACTTTCTCTAAGGCAATTTTTGTTTTTAAATAGAGTGTTTCTTCATGCATACTAGTGATTCCTTAGGAATTCCATAATATATTGAGAAGAAGTTTCCTGTTTTTGGACTGATTCTGCTGGAGCTTTGTAAAGTTTTTGATATTTGTTCTTTTGAATAATTTTTATTTAACCATTCCAATTCGTTAAGATCACCCAATTCCAGAAGCCTTTCTATTATATATGTAGAGTTTCTTTCTAGCGATAAATTACTTATGTTTGTGTCCCAAAAGTATTTATTAAGGTTTTTAGGCAAATTGCTTTGCATAGTCTGATTATATCAGTATGTAGGAGAGTATGTTAGAAGGTGTTTTTGTTAGAATAGCAATATAAAGTTTAGAATAAATGTTAGTACGTCAATAATCAGAAATATGATACCATAGAATATTGCCGCTAATCTTTTATTCTAAAAGTTAGGGAGATGACTGAAAATTCAAATAAGAGTTTTTCATGGCTCTACTTGGTAAAGGAAGTTAGAAAAAGTTTGATATAAAAAGCAAAACAGCCATTAAATTTCTCAAATGACTGTCTGTGCAAAATGATGAAGTAGGACACATCATGATTGCTCACTACCGCTCGCAATTTAGACCCTTAGCAAGCCGCGAAACCCCCTGGCACCATAGTAAGATTCCGCACTGTTGTGATACACGAAGACATTGCCGTAGCGGCGATCAACAAAGAGGGCGCCGCCGAGTTTTCTAATATCAGAAGGTGTTTTTACCCAGCTCGACGTTTTCGTATCGAAATTTCCAAGTTTCTGCAACTCTCGATATTGTTCTTCCGTTAAAAGCTCAATGCCCATGGCAGCTGCCATATCAATAGCGTTATCTTTTGGTTTAAATGCTTTCCTTGCCTCCAGTGCTTCATGGTCGTAACAAACATTTCTGCGGCCTTTAGGACTTTCTGCCGAACAATCGTAAAAAATGTATTCGCCTGTCTTTTTATCATGACCAACAACATCCGGTTCACCTCCGGTTCTTTCCATTTCATTGAGTGACCACAGTTTTTCAGCATTAGTTTCCAGCTTTGCTTGTACTTTAGCCCATGCAAAACCTTTATGGCGGTCCATGTTTTTCTCAAAACGGGCTTTCAATACTCTGAGTAATTCTTCACGTTGTTCTGATGACAACTCCTTTTTTGTTCCAATACTTGAGGAAGTTCCGGCGTTCATAACAGTGTAATTTTACTACTATTTGCTATAATACACGCACGATGTGGATTTTTTAACTTTAATTTAATACTTCTGTAAGTCCTTTGAATAGGGTTTATCAGTGTTCTTTCTTTTAATTATCAAAATTTAATATGTTTAGGGCAAGGCCAGTATGACATAGTCATTACTAATAGCACTTCCGCTATTTAGCCTTTTGAAGGGCTCCATTTCCGCTAGGAAATGTATAGCGAAGCTCTATTATGTAATGAGGAAGGTAAATATGTTTGAAACGAGGTTGGAAAAAATAGGAAATATCCTAAGTAATATGAACTCACCGCCTTATAGGTTTGAGCAGGTTAAGCAAGCCATTTATAACAATGGTATTGAGAGTTATTCCGAAATCAGCACCTTATCTAAGGACTTAAGAGAAGTTGTGATTGAAAAATTTGGTGATAAAGTTCTTTCACTTATAAATATTTATGAAATGAAAGGTGGTCAAGCTCAAAAGATTCTCTTTGAAACTACAGATAGGCAGAGAATTGAAACTGTAAGAATGTTATTTAAGCCTACAGATGAAAGAGATTATTTCCATTCTTCTCTTTGTATTTCTTCACAGTCGGGTTGTGCTTTAGCCTGTAAATTCTGTGCTACAGGTGCAATCGGCTTTAAGAAAAACCTTACAGCAGATGAAATTGCTGACCAGGTTTTATATTTCAGGCAGAAGAAACTGCCAGTAGGTAGTGTGTCTTTCATGGGAATGGGCGAACCGTTTGCTAATCCTAACCTTTGGGAAGCAATTAAGATTTTGACTGATAAAGACAAGATAGGTATTAGCCGTCACAAGATAAGCGTCTCCACTGTTGGTTTGGTTCCTGGCATAGAGCGTTTAACAAAAGAGTTTCCTCAAATTAACTTGGCGTTTTCTTTGCACACACCTTTTAGAGACCAGCGAGCTGAATTGATGCCTATTACAAAGGCATATTCCATTGAAACTGTAATGGAAGCTGTTAAAAACTATGTTTTATCCACGAATAACAAGGTTTTTATAGCTTACGCCTTAATGGAAGGAACAAATGACAGTTTAGAACATGCGAAAGCATTGGTAAGTCTAATAAAGAAGCAAGGAGCTAAAAGTTACCTATACCATGTAAATTTAATCAGATTTAATCCGGGTCCTGGCACGGCGGAATTTAAGCGACCAAGTGTAACCAGAGTGGATAAATTTATGGAGATTATTGAAAAAGCTGGAATAAAGGTGACTTTGAGGCAGAGTTTTGGGTTGGATATTTATGCTGCTTGTGGTCAACTTTATGGTAAGTATGAAAACAATTAAAAGTTTATGGCTCACTGAGTGGGATACTTTCCGAACATTGGAGTTGGGAGGTTATGTATACGAAGAAGCATCGTCGTTTTTAACTTTTTGAGCTACCCCACATATTTCCACACTATATTTTTCTATATCTAAGATTTCATCTGGCATATTTATTAAATTTCACACCTGAAGGTTCTAATTTTGGATGTATAATCAATTTATGGATGAATCAATCCAGACTGAAACACCTCACTATAACTTAGAGTCTCTTGAAATAGATTGGACTCAAGTTAAACCAAAAGAGGAAGAAAAAGGCAAGTGGAGTTTTGAGGTTTCAGATAGACAAACAGGTAGGAAAGTGGGTTATGAATTTGCTAAAGCTTTAGGTGTGCTTTTTGTTTGTCAGGATGATTTGGAAGATCCAAAACCCGCAGAAGATGTAAGAATGGATGGTAACCAGATTTCATTTAGTGAATATGATGCGGAGTTGGAGCATGCTGGGGATGTAAAAGTTGTTGAAATTTATATGAGATATTATGCTGATGATAAAGAATACTATGGGAAATTTAAGTCTGCTATGGATATGTTGGTGAAAAGAATAAGAGATTCTAAAACCTAAAGGACAGTAATCGAGAAATTGTATTAAATCTTTCATGGCTCCCCATCCAGAACTTTATCCGAAGTTTATTACCAGTATTTATAGGGTTTTAGCAATACTGTTAGTTGCCTAAAAAGTAAATGGGTCTTAGTGGCATCATTTCTTTTGATTCATCCGTCATTTTTGAGTAGAAATCTTGCCATAGTGTCACAAATTTCTGTATGTCAATCAAATCTATATGTTGATGAGAGTCTCGTGCAAATCGGACTGCATCGGGTGAAAAGTTACCGGAGGTAACAAATAATCCAACATCCCCCGTCTTATTTAGAAGACCTAACAAAGCCCTAATATCATTAGCACCGATGCTGGATTCGGGGCGATGTTTTACCTGCACTTTAATCCTTGGTTCTTTTGCCCCTAAAGGATCTGAATAGACTACAACATCTAAACCCCCATCTCTACCTTTAGGTGCAATAAATGAAATATAATAACCCATTGCTTCAAGAAGGGCAGCCACCATATCTTGAAACTCGTATGGATTTTTGGATTTTATGTATTCTATTAGACCTTCGTGAGCTCTGCCTTCAAGTTGCTGTAAATTAGCTTCTATATTTTGTTGTTCAAGTACAATATCTCCTCCAAGATCCGTTACAACTTCTTCCTCAGAAACATTTTCTTTTGCCCATTTCCTATAAGCTTCGTCTACCACCAGTAATAGATCAGCAGGTTCCATTTTTAATGCTTCCTCACCCTCAGGGGTTATAAACCAGGTACCCCGGTTCTTCGTTAAGTAACCCGCTTTTAACGCACCTATTGTATAAAAATGTAGAATTGATTGCCATCTTATGTAACCAGATTTTTCATATCTTTCTTTTTCCCAGTCAGATAAATCCAAATCCTGTCCAATTTTCTCCATTACTTCTTTACTAGGTAGACTCCCGCCAGAGTTTTTAAGTACTTCTAACGCTTTATGTAAAGTTTTAGCTGCTGTCTGTTTACTTTTTGAAAGTTTTGAAATGTCTTCCATTGCATGATTATACACAATTGCCAGTTAGTAGTTATTCGAAATAAAAGGTATTGATGTGTTTTGGTTAGGAGGTTAATGTCCAAATATCTTTTATCAAAAACTGTTGAAAATCTCTTACTTGTTTCTTTAATTGCTGATTCACTGTCATTTCTGGTTTAAGGTCATTATTTATGGCTCGTTAAGTGGGATGCTTTCAGAACGATGGAACTAGAAAGTTATATATATGATGAAGCAACTTTGTTTTTAACTGCTTGAGTTACCCCACTTCTCTCCACACTATATTATTAAATTTAATTACTCCACCTATCTCCTAACTATACTAAGGTTCCCCATACCATGAGATTCTTAGGTTGTGTGTTGGTAAGTAGTTTTATTTAAAATAAGAATCCTTTTGATTTTCTAAAAATACTACATAAAATAATTTTTAGCGTTGTGCTAGCTTGGTAATGGAAATAATGTTAGTTGTGTACTTTTTCTGTAGTTACAAAATAAGACTCGGGTTCTATAAAAAACGTACTTTCAGGTAAAGGAGCTTTAATTATAGTGATTAAAGGTTTATCTGAATTCACACTTTCAACTATATAAAAATGATAATTTTCTAGTTTATTACTCTTTGTAAATTCGTTTGACGATATGTGAAATTGTACTTTATTACCTTTTGTGTTGCCAATAAACACCAACTGTTATAAGATAGTCTCAAAGTAAACATGAAAATTAATATTTATATTATAATATTTTTAGTCCTAATATTCGTTTGTCCCCGAACAGCTTCTGCACAAATAATCACAAATAACCCCCATCCCCTGAACGTTTCTGATTTAATACCTGGTCCTTACATAGGTGTTGGTAACTCTTTTATCGCTTACACTACAATAACCAATCCCGTAGGCCGAATGAATGCTTATTATTTCGATTTAAAGAAAGGTCAAAATATTAATATCACAAATGACGTAGCTTGGGATATTTATGCCTTCACTGTTGATAAAAATAGAATCGTATGGAGTGATAATAGAGATAATATGCTTGGGATATACATGTACGACGTAAATAAAAAGAAAGTATCTACTGTATTAAATGACGCTGGTTGGGAATACGTGAGAGATGTTTCCGGTAATTTGATGGTTTACACTCATTACACAGATACTTCCCCACAACTATCCTTATTCTATTTATACGATTTAGAAAAGAAAACAAAAAAGCTTATTCAGGATGATTTTGATGTTCAGTTTGCTGATATTTATGATGATTATATTGTCTATTCTGGAACCTTCTCTCCATCAACTGGTCTAGATTTCTATCTTATAAATACTAAGAAAGATACAACTATAAAATTAAACGATGAAACAAGAATAATAGAATCCGCTAAGATCTATAAGGATCACGTAGCTTTGACTATAAAGAATGGATTAGATCGGGACGTTTATCTATATGATATTAAAAAACAAACCTTTAGTCCTATTGATATAACTCCAGAAAAGACCTCTTTGGTTAATTTTAATAACGGGATAATTACATATCAAAATTTAGATAAGCTTAAGATTCACCTATATAACATTAGTAGTAAAAATGACTTGGTGATTCATATAAATAACAGTAATGCCGTAACATCGGATTCAAACGGAGATATTGCTGCTTATATAAGTAGTCCTATGGAAGGTCTAGCAGATATTTTCTATGCATACGCATCTAACATCAAGGTGTCTGCCGATTTTTCTAAAGGATCGTGGAACTTATTGTCATCTTCTCCTACTCCAGTGACCTTAGGTGGGATGGCATATGATGGAAGCAAGTATGTATATTTTGCCGGTGGTTATAAAGGCGGTTTGGGTCCTGATAGGCACAATGGATCTAATAGATTTATTCGTTTTGATGTTGAGAGTATTACTTGGGAAGATCTGGGAGAACTACCCTACGAAGCTTATGCCTCTCACCTTCTAGTAGGTAATGGAAAGTTGTACTGGATTGTGGGAGCTATAAATGAGGGACAGTCCAGAAACTTCTTCTATGAGTACAACGTTGATGACGGCCTATGGAATCAATTAGAAGATATACCAGGGGATTTTTCAAACTCCCATCCAAGTCAAGGTTCGTTCACTTTTGATGACAGCAATTATATATACGGATCCTCGTATAGTATGGTTTCTCCACCGGAGGAAGACTTCTTTAGATATGATATTGCCGCAGATCAATGGGAGGAGATGACTTCTCCCGAAATGTCAGCTCACCATATCTTACAGTCTTATAAGAACTATATTTATAAAATAGGAGGAGATACTCTGGACGGAGATCCGGTAGAGTTCCCTTTGATATTTAGAGATTCCATTCAGAGATTTAATACATTAAATAATACATGGGACTTTGTTAGCCCAGCTCCTGAAGTTATAGATTCCCCTAGTAGCTCTTTTGATGATGAGAAAACAATTTATACTTCATCAGGCTACAGAAATAGGTTTTTTAGTTATAACCTAGAAAATAATAAATGGGTAAGGCTGAAAGATTCGCCTAAGCAGTTAATCGGTTATCAAGCTATTTGGGTAGATGAGCTTGGTTTTGTCGGGGTGTCCGTAGCAAACTCCTCTAACACTTCGAACGATTTATACTTATTTAAACCATAATATTTTATTCTGACGCGATTTTTACTATAAACTTACCATTTCTATTAAGTGTCATTTATGGCCGATTTATGTTATAAGCTGTCCCCATCCTCCCAATACAGAACTTTATTCGAAATTTGATACCTGTTTTTAGTTGATTTAGGGTCCAGAATGAAAAATTATTTTTCCCAGTAATCAATAGACTGTATATTGTCATACCCTGCATCCTTTAATTCTTCAAGTTGTTTAACTAACAGATCTGATTTTTCTTGTAGCTCAATATTAATTTCATCTACGGTATCCATGTTCCTTTCAGCACCAGTGATATTACTTTCCCTTAATTGATTCCAAGCTTCATTGTATACGTTTAATTCTTTGTTCCATATACTATTCATACCTAAGAGAGTTTGAATAATTTCGGTTTTCCTTTTACTGGCATTTTGTAGTTCGCTTATAGTCTTTTCTAAATAACCTGTATTACATTCCAAAGTAAATACACCTATTCCAAGACCAATAACAATCATGATTATTGAAAAAGTAATGAAAAAAGCTATTTTATAAATCTTTTTCACATATATCACCACCTATACAAATAAAACATACTAATATCAATTATAACAAGTCCGCGTTTTTTGACATAATCCAATATTATAGTGTTTCTGAACCTGCTAACTCTATCTGGCTCGCTAAGTGGGATGCTTTTCGAACAATGGAGCTAGAAAATTATATATACGAAGAAGCACCATCGTTTTTAGTTTTTTGAGTTACCCCACCTCTCTCCACACTATATTTTGTTATTTACTGTCTCGAAATGAAAAGTGAGTACTCACCATTTAGTTGTAAACAGAAATTAACCCATGAATTGTAAGATATAGGTATGGAATATTCTTGAGTAGCTAATTAAGAGACAATGTTTATAACTATTTCATGGATTAAAAGAATTTGATCAATAAATATAGTTATAAAATTAATTATAAAGGATAGGGCTCCCTGTTTGAGTGAACAAAACAAGGAGCCTTGCACGTTTGAGATCGAAATACTCAGATCTCACTGAAGTTCAAATCGAAATTGTGACGTTATCTCACACTACCTTGTTCGATCAGATTGTAGGTAGATGATGAGATTTTTCCTCCAACAGCCCATATTGCGTCGCCCGCGGTCGAGCCTGTTACAGCGATGCCGTTAAATCTTTCGCTGAAGTTAGTTGGGACTGACACTTCAGCCCAACTAGTACCGTTGTATCGTATGACCAATGGACGTGGGTAGCTGGAACCTACGGATCCTGTCAGTCCGGTTGCGTAGATAGTACCAGCACTCGCTGCATCGATTGCGAAGAAGCCTCCATGTAGAAGAGGTGCTGGTGCGGTATCGACTGTCCAGCTGGATCCATCCCAGTGCATCACGAGCGGTTCTGACTGTCCTGGTGTGGCTGAATAGGCGAAGCTTCCAACTGCCCAAACATTATTGGACGCTATTGCCTTAACAGCCAGTAGCTGTGGAAGGACGATAGACCCGCTTGGTTCAGGGGTGGTCTGGTAGGTCCAATTGGTTCCGTCGTAATGATAGGTGATTGGGTGTCGATTGTTGCTGCTGTCCTTGTACCAACCGACTGCCCATGCATCGTTGGACGATAGAACGGAGACTCCAAACAACCTTGTTTCAACACTGCCGGTAACGGTGAGCGGATCGCTGGCTTTGATAAACGCGTTGGAGCCATTGTACCGTTCCAGAAGTGGCCGATAGGTGCCCGATTGTAGGTAGTAACCAACAGCCCATGTCTCAGAACTGCTTGGGTCGCTGGATACTGCCATCAGTGGTGACTGCGATCCAGGTCGGTCAACTGTGATTGACGACCATGATCCGTTATACCTCATGGCAAACGCAATTGAGGAAGTGCTACTTCCGACCGCTACAGCATTAGTTGATGATATGGCGGATACCCCATTAAGGAGGTTATCCAGGTAGTTTGTTCCAATGGCGTTGCTTCCCCAGGACTGACCGTTCCAACGGTAGGCAGTTGGATATGTCCTGTATACACCCCCCACATTTCCTGTAGAGGAGCCAACCGCCCAAATGTCATTACTTGCTATATCAGTTATGGCACTTAGGTTGTTGTAAGTTCCTGGGTTCGAAGCTGTCTGAATACTCCAGACAGGAGTCAGCCATCCAGTTACGGTATCTTGAATCACCCAGCCATCCACCGTTTCTGTGGTAGTTCCGGTAGGAGAGAGGTTCTGCTCGATCAGGCTGAGGGTCGCATCACCGTTTGTAGGGTCTGTTACTGTAATAGCGGTGATGATCGCAGTGTGCCCCGGGCTCTCATTGCCATAGCTGACCAGGTCGCCCACTTTTGGAAATGCGTGAGCTGAGCCATCGTTCGGGACAGCGATGAAAGTGTCGGGATAGGCGTTAGCATAGTTGTTAACAACTTGGTAGCCGTATGTATTTCCCATAGAAGGTTTGCTGAACGCCATGAGCAGGTATCGCTTGACTAACTCGGTACACTGCCACTCCCATTCCTCACTTTGGCTGTACGAGAATGTTACTGCTCTGTCTCCATCAGTGCCTGGGAGAGGTCCACAAACTTTCACGCCGTTCCATGTTGTGAGAATTGTGGAATGTACCCCGGTTGCCTGATAGTAGTTGGTATCGTCGCAGTTTGCCCCGTTTGCACCAGTCCACCACGGTGGTTTCAGGTAATCAACCGCATTTGCAACACTTGCAGGTAGTAACATAACAGCAATACTGAAAACTACCAGCAAACAAAGAGACCTTCGAGTGTGGTTAAACACTTGCTTGTCCTTTCATAGAGTTGGTGTGAATATGAATTGTTTTCGATTTGAACTTATCAACGTGCAATGTAATAATACACCGTGTAATATACAGGAAAAGGTTTTAGTTGTTTTTAATATCTGTGTATGGGATTATATGGTTATGCAAAATGGAACTATGATGAATCAAAACAATGGTTTGCCCATTATAAAAAAAGTTTTGATTTTTACATTTTTGGTATATCTATTAGTAGTTGGATTTTTCTTAGGAATTAGATACCAACAAAATAAGGATTCTGAAGCTTTTAACTCATTGATTAAAGAGGCTAATAAAGAGAAAGAGATAGTATATGTATATCAAGCTAATCAAAATAATTCATCGGAACCAGCACCACAAGAAGGTACATTAGAAACCCATACCTCTAAAAAATTAGGTATAAGTTTTAAATATTTCCAATATGAAAAGGCTCTAAGTCCTATTAAAGTGAAGGAAACAGAGGATAAGGTCCATTTATATATTAATTACTTACCTAATGAGCCAGATGATCCAATAGGAGGAAATTATTTGGAAGTTTTTACTAAAGATCCGAATATTTCTTTAGAAAAAGCAGTAAGTGAAAAATTCTTAATAGGTTATTCGAAAGATGATTGTGAAGTAGTTCCTAAGAGATTGTCACAAGATTATATTAGATATACACCCGAATTTGAATATGTATATATAAATGTACCTGGTATAAACCCTGACGATACTCTTGCAGTAAAGCAAGAGAAAACAAATCGCTGCCCTGTGGGATATACATACTTTAATAGCATTAGTTATTTTGTAATGGATAAAAAGCATCCGGATAAATATGCATTTGTAAATATTGGTCAGAGTAGTTTTTTATCATACCCTGGAATTGGTTGGTATTTAACACTTCAATTTAACGATTAACTTTAAAAAAGGTTTACAGTTATATACGAAGAAGCACTGTCGTTTTTAATTTCTTGAGTCACCCCACCTCTCTCCACACTATATTTTTATGTATTACTCAATTTCGGTTTATATCCTTAATGCGTTAAAATTATTACGTATGATTCGTGAGGCTAAATCAACCGATTTTGAGCAGATAAAGAGCATTATCAATAATTATATTTTAGATAGAGAAAAGTTGGATGATTTTGTTTATTGTGCCAAAAAACAACGCGACGGCTTCATTGCAACCGCAGATTTTGAAGATTTGCAAGAAAAAATTCATAGTTCAAAGTTATTTAATGTGTACGAGAAGGAGGAAACAATCTGTGGGTTTATAGTTGCCAATAGAGAACTGTATTTTCCAGAAGAAGCTCAGAATATTATATGGTTAGATAAGAATGCTAAAGAAGTATATTTCCATGGAGAGAAATCAATTGAACTTCACTATATTGCAGTAGAACCAAGCTATAAAAACAAAGGTGTCGCTACCAAACTTTTTGAGCAATCAATTTCAGAACTTAAAAACGAAGGCTTCACTGATTTATTTTCTATAGTAGCCTTAGGACCTTTGACTAATTGCTCTTCTATAATTTGGCATACCAAGAGAGGTTTCAAGAGGGTTTGTGTGACTATGCCTTTCGATATTTTTGGCATGAAGGATTATCAAAGTATTTTATTCCACAGGGAGTTATAACTCAGCCTAATTTTGGCTCCACATAGAAGAGGAAATTAGAAGGATTTATATAAAGGTTTAATTTTGATTAGGACAACTTATTTTGAGGAAAGTTGGTTTCGCCCCAAGTTTTTCTGAAGCTTTTGGGGATCTCCAATTTGCTAATTGAATAATAAAGAATTAGCTTACCCTGATGTAATCTTTCATGTTGTAAGAGCGATATTACAAAACTTACTTTACTTGTTGTTTGTATTTTTTCTATTTCTGTGAGTATTTTTCTCGCAGAGTCTTTTAAACTTGATATGATATCTTTTTTATCCCACCCTGTCATATCTTTCTTGTTTGGAATATCTGT
>CAZEAL010000184.1:0-1795 GCA_964510265.1 uncultured Candidatus Saccharibacteria bacterium | reverse complement strand
TGGGAAAACAGACTCTCGGGAGGCGGAGAAAAAGTTTCCAGCTCCAAATACTTATTTACTGTTTATCATCCAATTTACACTGTTCATATATACACACTTCTTGCATCTTTAGGATTTGCCAGAGTGATATTTGATAAACTAAAGAAACGAAGTTTCTCTGATCCTAAAACTTTTATATTCCTTTGGTTTTTAGTTCCGGCCATATTTCTAGAGTTGTTGGTAAATATACCCGGAACACATATTTTCACCTATTTAATTCCTTTAAGTTTTTTCCTGGGATACGGGGTTAAAACTATTAAAGATTTGATTTTTTGGTTTATAAAACACAATGTTGCTAACGTTTTAACTTACCTTGGGGTTTTTATTGTTTTTGCTTTTTTATTTCTACAATCATACGCAGTTTTCGTTGATCATACAAATGAATATCCATGGGAAGGAGAGAATTTTTTGATCTGGGAATTTCCAAAACCTACACCCATTTTTCATTTAAGCATGTTCGGATTCCCTTATTATAGAAACTGGGAGGAAATTAGAAATATTATATTGTCATCAGAAAACAATGGCTTTTATTCCACAAACGAGAGGGAGAGTATATCCAGATATTATATTCCTCTAAATAAAAGCTCAGAAAAAGCTGGTTATTACATATTAATTAGAAATCCTCAGAGTTTTAATGAGACAGTAACGAATGTAAGAGTTAAAACTTGGATTGAAAAAAACCTTCCGATATTTACAATTTCAAAGAGAGAGAAAAATATAGTGGAGATTTACTACATACCGGACGATTTTCAATTGATACCGCAGGGTTAAAGTTATTTAAAAATATAATTCCAAATAATAAATACAAAAACAAGAAGTGACGTTATTGACGCCGTAAGTACATATGCTGCCGATAAGTCTTTAATTACTCGCACTCCTTCATGATGTTCTTTAATCAAATGATCCATAAACTCTTCAATTAGTGTATTCATTATTTCAGCTGATAGAAGAAATCCCAGCGCAAGAATTAAAAGTGCCCATTCAAGCAGTGTAATACCAAACAATAAGCCCATAGATACAAAAAACGAGGCGATTACTACTTCGACTCTAAAGTTTGCTTCGTTCATTAAGGCGTGAAATAATCCCTTGAACGCGTACTTAAAGCTTTTTATATGTCTGGCGGGATGGTGTGATTTTATAAGAGAATCCATATATTCAAATATAAACCTTTAGACAAATATTTGCCATAATAATATGGTGGTGATAGTATCGACAACTGATATGAGTAAATTGGTAAATTTTGCCAAAATGCATAAAAAACTTTTAATTGTCGCTACAATCTTATTAATTTTATTATTGAGTTCACAAAGAAGTGGAAACGGTATAAAACCGGTCCAAATAGATAAAGCTACGTCCCGGGAAGTTATAAAAAACATCAGTGCAACAGGAGAAACATCTACTAAAAATGATTTCTCTGTCAGAGCACCAGTAGGAGCTAAAATACAACAAATAATGTTTGAAAGCGGTTCACAAGTGAAAAAAGGCGATGTAATTATAATTCTTGATTCTGCAAGTTTAAAGTCTTCTGCCGAAACAGCCTACGCTACCTATTTAATTGCTAAAGCAGCTGTGGATTCATATGACGAACAAGTAGAGTCAGCTGAAAGAAGCGTAGTAGATAAAAAACTTGTAAGAGACGATGCCTGGAGAGAATATATGGCCGATAACGGCGAGAATAATAAACAGACATACAAAAATACTGAAGCAACATATAAATCTGCCATATCAACCTTGCAGACTCTGTTAGATAAAAAGC
>CAZEAL010000183.1:0-9613 GCA_964510265.1 uncultured Candidatus Saccharibacteria bacterium | reverse complement strand
AAACAAGTCGTGTCACAATCATTCAATAAATTACATGAATAAAAACTTTAATTGGTACAAATACAATGCAAAATATTACGATCAAATTGATGCTGATGGAATACCATACGATGCGATAGCAGACACACTAACAAAAATATTTAGAAAAAATAATGTCAAAACCATAGTCGACCTCGGGTGTGGTACTGGTAATTTTTATATTCCTCTTGCCAAACAAGGTTTTGATTTATTAGGAATCGATATAAGTGCTGACATGCTAAAAATTGCAAAGAGAAAAATTATAAAAAATAAGCTTAAACCAAACCTCATATTGTCCGACATTAGAGATGTAATTACAGAAAAATTTGATGCAGCAATTTGCCTTTACAATGTGATTGGTGATATTAATTATCATGACTTTTCCATAGTAATCAAAAATATGATTGATTCAATAAAAAGCGATGGAATAATATGTTTCGACGTCATAAACTTTGAAAATGTCAAAACTTTTGAATTTGATAATAAGTATTTTATTGAAAAAGAATTTAAGTCAGATAAACTACATCGTCTATCTAGAAGGACAAAACAAAAACTAAACAAGCAGGACCAAACTCTTGAAATAAATCAGTCGGTCATCATCGATGGGAAACTTGATAAAAATACCAGCAATAACAAAATGTATCTATACACGCTAGACCAAGTAACCAAACTTATTGAAAGTTTCGGTTTACGCACTAAATTGATGTATGGTTCTTATGATAACAAACATGGCATTGTCTCATTCAAAAATAACGATCCCATCATCGGTGTTATCGCACAAAAAATATAATCACTTCAAAAAAATTCCTTGTTTGTGTATCGTTAAGAATAAACTGCGCTCACTAACCAGAAACACAGATGTTATTATTAGTACATTATCACTAAACATGATTGGGGGTGAGTCAATTGAGTAAGAAAAGAATACAAAAAGTTATATCAGATTTAAAAAATAGGCTTAATCCTAAGGTAGTCATCTATAAAACCTGGGGCAGAGCTGCGTAATCAGATATAATTCACAAATAATGAGAGATTTTTTATCGGCTCCCTTGAGAGTTGATTTGAATTTGACTAATCGATGTCACCTAAATTGTAAGTATTGTTATGCCTCAGCAAATGAAGCTACTAACACTTCCAAAGAGTTAACCATTGATGAACTTGACAAGTTATTTTCTGAGTTTCAAAAAATTGGCGTTTTTCGTGTTCAACTTGCAGGCGGCGAACCGTTAATGAGAAGTGATTTTTTAGATATTCTTTCAATAACAAAGAAATATGATTTTTCCCTATCGTTAAATACGACGGGGTATTTTTTAACTGAAGAAATTTGTATTAAGCTTTCTAAATGCAACTTTGAGCTGATTACCGTATCTTTAGAGGCTAACAATGCTGAATTACATGACAAAATTAAGGGTGGACAATCTTTTGAAAAAGCACTCAAAGCAATTAAACTACTTAAGAAACACAAGTTAAACACAGCAATTGGTCTAACTTTAAACTCTTACAATATCGATTGTGTTTTTGACACAATCGATTTAGTCAGGCCAATGGATATCGATATTGTTGGGATACAGGTATTATGCCCTGCAGGAAGACTATCAAAAAATATGGATTTCATACCTGAAAGAAAAAGGTACATAAAGTTTGTAAACGACCTAATCAATTATCAAAATACAAACAAATTTCCAAAAATAAACCTAAATGTCACCAATGAAGGTCCAGTATTTTGGGAATACTATTATCCATTAAAAAAACTCAACAAGCTAAATCTACTGAAAGATGTTTGGGAACAAAATACAAAGAATCGCTCTGATATATCCTGTGTGGCTGGAATTTCTGTTTGCTCAATTGGGGAAGACGGTTCCGTCTATCCTTGTGAAATGTTTGTCTCTAACCCGACAATGAGTGCCGGTAATGTGAGGAAGAATGAATTTAGCAATATTTGGAAATCTTCCAAGCTCTTTGCAGAATTTAGAAATCTATCAAAAAAATCATTAATTGGTCCTTGTTCGACATGCAAAAATAAGTGGTGTGGTGGTGGATGCAGAGCTGCCGCATATTATGATTCAAACAAGATAAACGCATCAGATACTCATTGTTTTTATGCTCAAGAAAATGAAAAATAATTTATTTTCATTACGAACATCTGAAGGAAAATTACTTTATAGGATCGAAGGGCACGGATACTGCTTCTATTCCGTCAAGGCTATGAGGTTCTTTTTCTTGGACAAAATAACAGGATTTGTTTTATTAAATCATCACAAAACTATAGATAATAATCAATTACAAAAAGAAATTGAAAATGCCCTGGGATACCCCATATCTGACGTTATTGAGGAAATAAAAAGATACTACTTGAATTTAATTCCAAAAACATTGCTTATTTCTTGACACCCAGAATCACTTTGAAGGATTTATTTTTGGCGATAATCTTCGAATCATTATATATCTCTTTGAAAATTTTCTCGTAAGCTAAAAATATATTACAAACTATATACAATTTCCCTCCGGGAAGCAGATACTTATAGCTTTCTCTAATAAATCGCTCGGCGACTAAATGAGATATTTCTCTTCCCTGATGAAATGGTGGGTTTGAAATAATACAATTAAACAACCCTTCTTTCATTTCACTCAGCCCATCACTAACAAATAATTGGTAGTTATTAACCTTATTTAGAATCAAATTTCTTTCAGCAGTTTTAATAGAGATATAGTCATCATCAACAAGGGTCACCCTTACATCTTTCGCTTTTTTCGAAGCGAATAATCCAATAACACCCGACCCACACCCCAAATCTAAGATTTTATCGCTATCATTTATTATCAGATTTTCCAGTAATAGTTTTGTTGCTGAATCGAGCTTCCCTTTTGCAAACACATTTTCGTCAGTAATTAGTTTTAAAGAAACGCCATTGATATCGTATTCCTGGACATCATCTTCCTCTTCCCCGTCGATTTTTCTTTTAAAACCTAAGGGGAAACTAAATTTAATTAAGTGAACCCCTTGTTTATACTGTACTGTTTCCGAATTAATCAAAAATATTTTTGACAATTGTTTTGCAATAGATTGAACCCCCTCATTTTTAGCACCCACAAGAAAGAGTTGCCCATTCCCCTTTAGTAGAGAGGCTGCAAAAGTAGCTGATTTGATAATCAAAGATTTTCGTTTTTCCAATACTGTTCTGATTACTACAACATCAACCTCATTCTTATATGCAAACAAGTCAGTTATCGGAAAAACGCAACCATTTTTTATACCATTTATGTCAAAAATCTTGGAAACAGTTTTTTTATCTTGTATATTAGTTACAAATTCACATATCTCCAATTTTGGATTTTGTTTAGAAGCAATAACCCCAAAAACCCCAGATGGAGAAAAAATCTCAATCATTTTTTTAGACGCAGACAAATTTATTTCCTGAAGTAGCCTCGTCGAAACATTACCAATCTCAATAGTTGTCCTATCGTTCTCTATGATACTAATATTGTTTGGAAGATAATTATGAATTGACATGATCTAAATATTATTTATTACTTTATTATCTCTTACAACAACGGGTTCACCATTACTATTAAAGAAAAAGGTTTTTGAATTTGAATCAAAATGAATTCCTTGAATCGAAGTGTCAATTAATATTTTAATTCCGTTCAGCTCGAGCTTATCACAAAAGTAAAGTGACTCATCAACAGAAATAAATTCTTCTCTATTTTTTTCTTTTTGATTAACGACCGATTTAAACCATGGTTTTGAGATATTTCTAAAAACACTTGTTTTAATTAGTGTGATCCCCATTCCAATTCCATCAGCATCTTCGATAATGTCACCCACCTTCCAGTCACTTAAATATCCATTGCCTCTACCTTTAAAAATAAGGGGCTGAGGAGGAACCTGTTTACTGTAATACACCCCAGAGACAACATCATGTCCCTTTTTTGCCCAATAAACAAGTTTATTGAAACAGTTCGTTGGCAATATTACATCATCATCAATAAACAATATATACTCTGCTCCAATCTTTAGTGCGTGTCCAACCAATCGGTTTCGAGATTCCCCTACTTCTCCGCCAACTTCAAAACGATACGAAATAGACATATTTAGTGGGTCACCTTGTGCCAACAAAGAAGATACAAACTCACAACTGACCATTCCTCGAGAAGGGATTGCAACAAGAAGATAATTTGGATTAAATTGTTTTTTAGATATGTTAACGGAACTTTTTATTCTATTAGTTTTCATTTTACGAAGTATTTTACACTTTTTCGAGTAACTTTATATACATTTGGCCTCAATCCTCCCACTTCCGGCGTCATTTCTACACTTACCTCAAAATCATTTTTCATCACTTCCTCAAATAGTTCTTTTTCTTGAGTCAACACAATCGCAGACCCATCATCTTTCAACAATCTATTCAACTTAAACGCAAAATTCCGATACAGCTTTTTATTCATCTCATGATTCCCAACCCGAATTCCAAAAGGCATATTGGTAATTACCTTCGTGATTGATTTTGGTGACAACTTCAATGTCGACACATTACTTCTAAACAAAACAAATTTGTCTTTTTTTACACCTGAAGCTTTCCAATTTTCAAGGCTAATATCAACTGCCTTTCCACTTATATCCGAAGCAAACGCTTTCTTAATCCCAAAATACATAACGGCTGTGATTGGAATAGTTGATCCACCGCAAAATGGATCTAGCACAACATCATCTTCATTCAACTCAGCCAAATCACAAAGTACATAGGCCAAAGAAGGATTTATCCCAGCTGGTACAAACGCTTTCCTCCATCCTCTCTTATACAAATCCTCGTCACCACGATTTGTATCTTGGATTCTAAGAGGCGAAAGCAGCGATGAAAAGTCACCTAGCACCCTCCCCTCCACCTGAAAATCTATTTTTCCCTTTGTTCTTCCTACAATTTCCGCTTTCGGAAACTTTGACAAAAGTTCTTTCTCCACCACTTCTTCAGTTCCCAAAACTATACTCAATCGAAAAATACTCATGTCAGAATTTTACCTCTTCCCGAACATATCCGCCATGATTTCGTCCAATGGCACATGGGTAATATCAATATCATCAATAGGTAGGTTCTCGCTCACTGCTGCAATTACTTTTGCCTGTTCGTCACCTGCCACTTCAATGGTATAGGTTAGTGGCTTTTTATCAATCACCTTACCGTACTTTTCTACCTCTTCCTGCGCGACTTCCTCCGTAAAAATCAAGGTCAAATATTTCCTCCCCCTATATCTCCCTGTTAGTTTCCCAATCGCATCATCAAACATAATTTTTCCGTGGTTAATCACGATGACCCGATTGCACACTTTTTCAATATCTGCCATATCATGACTGGTCAATATTATTGTTGTCCCTTTTTCTTTATTAGTTTTTCTCAAAAACTCTCGAATATTTCTCTTGGCCACCACATCCAGTCCTAGTGTGGGCTCATCCAAAAATACAATCTCCGGACTATGCAGGATCGCCCCAATCAGCTCCATTTTTAGTCTCTGTCCCAGTGACAACTTCCGAATCGGTAAATCCAAACTTTTAGATACCTCTAAAATTTCCGCCAAGTAGCCCACCGTTTTCATCGCCTCTTGATGATCAAGGTCATAGATACTCTCAAATAAGTCAAAGCTCTGCCTCGCCGACAGGTCCCACGACAAACCACTCTTGTTACCCATAACCAAGGCAATCTTTCTTAAAAAAGTGTATTTTCTCTCCACAGGAATCGTTTCCAATACTTTCACTGACCCGCTTGTTGGATACAGCAGTCCGGTAAGCATTTTCAAGGTTGTCGTTTTCCCGGCACCATTAGGACCGAGAAAGGCCACCGCTTCCCCTCTCTCGACCGTAAAAGAAATATTATCCACCGCCACGATTTCTTTATTTTTCGGAATAAAAATACTGCGGACAAATCCCTGTTTAACCGGTACCTTAAATTTTTTGGAGAGGTTTTTTACCTCAATTATTTTTTCCATATTTTTTATGATGATGCTGATGAATAATGTTTTAAAGAAAATTTCCAAGCGACCGTTTTCAACCACAAGAAAAATACTGCCAAACCAAAGACATAGACAAGATAATAATAGTTGGTGTTTTTACCCAAGAAAAATGATACTGCCAAAGCCGTATGTACCAAAAAGGGAACAATTGTAAGTCCAATATATTTCAAAAACTTTGGATATCCTTCAAGGGGAATTGAGTCTCCAAATATCGAAAGCTCCACCCCAACGTTTCTTGCATGTTTCCCCTCTCCTGTAAAAAAGGCCGTCATTGCAATCATAAATACAAAACAATGGATGATAATCTGACCCAAAATGATAAAAATAATCCCGGCCATTACTCCCCCAAATGACATATTTAACACGCTCCATTTTCCGGACAATATTACCAACAATGGAATCGTCGCCGGAAAAGCACCAAATAATAGCTCACCCAAATTAATCTTTCTGAAAGACACAAACCACAACGCTGGCACCGGCTTGACAAGCCACAGATCTAACTCACCGGTGTTAATACTGGTATCAAGTCTTTCTGTGTTAACTTGAGTAATAATAAATAATAGATAGTAATTAATTTGAACAATCAGGGTAAAGAAGAGCATTTCCGTATAACCATAACCTGCAATCATCTTCACCCTTCCAAAAAGTACATCTAAGAAAATCAAATAGGTAATCATGTAAACGATCATCGACAATAAATTACCCCAGTTATTTAGTGAATAAGCCATCGACTCTTTAAAACCAAACATCGTACAAGAAGAAATAATCTTCCAACGAAGTTTTATACTCTTCTTAAATTCCAATCGCTTCATATCGTTTTACCCCCTTTCTCCAAACCAGCCTGCTCAAAAACAGCAAAATCACTGCCCAACCAATTGACACTCCCACTTGTAAAAAAACAAACGAGTCAACAGTTTTAGTTTGCATCAACGTTGCCGGAAGATAAGCGTAAGAAGCAAATGGCGAAAGCATCACCGATGTTTGATAGGCAATTGGAAAAAACGTCAAAGGAATCATAGCTCCACTAAATACTTTAGAAATATGGTTCACCACATTTTTAATTCCCTTAGCCTCAGTCATCCAAAAAGCACCGCAGCCAACAATCGTACTCTGAGAAAAACAAATTATCGCTCCCGACCCGACAACTACCAAAAATAATAGTCCTGCCACGAGAGAAGTTGGTGGTGCCAGAACAATTCCCACGATAATATATAAAATAGAAAAAACAATTGTTACACCTCTTGTCCCAAAATGTTTAAAGTACATAAAAATTACGGTGTGTGTTGGTTGCAACAAATAAGAACTAATCTTTCCATCTTTTATATCATCAATTATCGTACTACCAAACTTTCCGTACAATGCATCAATGAGCTCTCGTGCTCCATTGGCCACCAAAAAATACGCAATCAGCTGATAATATGTCTGCCCTGTATTACCGGTGCCCACCACACTCCAAAACAAAACGATTCCGGCAAAAACCAATATCTTTGCAAACACCTGAAACCATACCTCAGTCCGGTAATTGGCTACCTGTAAAAACCCCAACACCGCCGTCTTTGTATATGTGGCAAATCTCATAAATTCATTCTTGGAAACTATCCCTCCATTATTAGGTATATTCCCCCTCAAATCAAGACCAACTCACTCCGTAATAATTTTATATTTCAATTAATGATTTCTCGGAAAAAGGTTTCGGGATGCTCTTCAAATAATCACCACCAAAGAACCCCTCATTTCCACCATGAAGTCATAATTCAAAACTTATCTCACAATCTCGTGTTTAAACCACTTCTCCTGAAACTCCGTTAACTTCTCGATCTCTTCATCGGTAATAGTTTCTCCAACAGGAATAACCACTATCTTGTCATCGATACAACGAACTAGTGCTGCCTATACTTTCAGCGCTAGAGGTGCCAATTTGTTGGCTGAGGACATTACTGTTTCGACATCCACAACCGCATACAATAAAGATTTTAGGGGTCCAAATAGTAGGTAAGTATTCAGCATAAATAGGGGGTTTTCCTCTTGGTTAGCACCAAGAAAACACTTGTTAAAAATCTCCGCACTCAGCTCCGGTAATTTTTTTTGGGTATTACGGTAAACTTCCAACTCAAACAGAGCAATCTGTAAATCAATCAGTTTGTTTCCCAAATATGCCTTGTAGACTTTTAGAGAATATTTTTTCAATAATCTCAACACAATTTCCGACACACTCTTTTCCTGAAGATATCTTCCCTGTCCTAAATAATCAGCACCTTTATTCATGCCCTCCATCATTAAAATTACATGACTGAATTCATGTATTAAATCCAAAATTTGATGCCTTGAATTAACCTTCTTTCGAACTGTCACCAAAAAAGAATCTGTCTCCGTTATATACTTAGTCGCTGCCCCATTTCCCAAAGAAACTTGTATTTTCTTTTTGTTCTTTCTCAACACTGGATAATCAACAGCCATCAACTCCAATAGTTCATCTGCGGAGTTAACTTTCAAAAATTCCTGAGCACAAATATAACAAGGTGCCGAAGAATACTCACTAAAAAATTCATCTTTCTTTACCACAATTTCTTTCACTTGCTCGTTACAATACTCAATGTATTTATCTAAATTGGCCAAAAAAAACTGAAAGGCTTTCTTAGGAATTTTGTCATTTATTAAATTAAACTCAACAAAGTCTCTATAGCCTTTTTTTATTGCCATAATATTTTTCGAGTCGACCACCTTCAAATATTTCTTCTCAAAGTCTGCAAACAAATGTTCCTTAGTTTTCCAATATTTTTTCCGCTCACTAAAAGGCAATTTTACAAACAATTCTTCAGCTGTATTCTCCAGTAAACTTTTTGGAGTCGATTGTAACAATTCTGCTAAAGATGCCGAAACAGGATTACTACTATCTATAGAAACTTTTTCAATTGTTTTTTCCCCAATATCGGTAATTATTTTTTTTCGAATACAATAAACCACATAGGCTTTTAGAGATGCTATTTTTGGACTTGGAAGTTTTCCATATCTCTCAATTGCACTCCGTCTCTCTTCTTCAGCAATAAAAACAATATCCCCAAGTGAGTCGGTTAAGTTATTTTCCCGATACACACTTTCATATTCGTGTGCAATTTGTTCAACTTTAATTTGACCATCATCAATCATTTTGTAAATATATTCTAACTCATAAAAAAGGAAGGGGTCTAACTACCTGTAATGTCAATCTATAAGATAATGAGCCTAAGAATATATTGAAAATGTTAAACTAATTTGTGGCCAAGAATATTACCAAAGCAAAACACCGCTTCCCCCTTCGAGAGCTTCGTCACCTGGGCAAGCTCCTCACCCGTCTCTGGCCCGTCATCGCTCTCCTCTTTGTTACCGGTCTCCTCATTTTTCTCAACTTCGAGCCGAATACTTTTCTCACCGGCTGGGATAATCTCCATCCCGAGTTTGATATCGACGAGAACCTTAAAAGAGCCCTCTTCTCCGTCTGGCAGGAATACCGCGGACCCGGACTTCTCGGTGGCATGGCTCACGCTGCCGATCTCCCCAGAGTTTTGTTTGCTGCCCTACTTCTTGCCGCCAAACTTACCCCAGACCTAATCCGCTA
>CAZEAL010000182.1:0-2402 GCA_964510265.1 uncultured Candidatus Saccharibacteria bacterium | reverse complement strand
GATTTGAATTCTTCAATTGATTTACTGTTACGTAATTTATCCGCAAAATATTCTAACCAGGTATTTTCGTGCATTGCCTTTCCTTTGGGTGTTGTATTTTTGAATTCGCTTCCTTCTTCATTTTCGTATTCTGGCATCTCTCTGGCATCATATAGTTCTATTAATGCCCCATTTGTTCTTACTCGCTGTTCAAAATATTCTGCCAGTTCTAGTGTGGTAAGTTCATGATCGGATGTTGCAAGATTTAACTCTGCAGCTTCCAGACTTTGTAATTCCGTTGCTGCATAAGCTTCCAAAAACACAGTTGTTCTTTCTTCAGTTATTGCGGCGCTCGCCATGCTTGTATAATATCATAAATGTCTAAATTTAAAGATAAAATAATACAAATTGTTAAGTTAATACCTTCGGGGTATGTTGTAAGCTATGGTCAGGTAGCATTAATGGCGGGGGGTCCCCGAGCTGCACGGCAAGTAGGCTGGGGTTTGCATGATTATTCTGATAAATACAATTTGCCGTGGTGGAGAGTAATTAATAATGCCGGCAGGATTAGCACCAATTGTTTAGGTCACACAGCTCTTATGCAAAAAGAATTTCTGGAGAAAGAAAATATCATTGTGAATAAAGATTTGACTTTAGACATTGAAAAATACAGGTACAGACCTTCGAAAAAAACCTTGAGTGTTTTAGAACTTGATCCGGAATATATTTATATTATTAATCAAAAATATTTATAGTTATTTAATTCAGCTAACACGTTTATTACATATGGATTTCAATTAATATATTTACAGTGAAAGCCTGTAAATTTTGTCGTCGTTCTTCCTCACATTTCCTCTTCCATCTGTATTGCTGGTAGTGAACCATATCTCTCCAGCCGGGCTTTCTACAATTTCTCTAATTCGGCCGAAATTTATATTTCTTAGCTTGACAAAAGTTTCAGCAATTTCCGGATCTTTCTCGGAAAAAGAAACCACAAATATTCCCTCCCCTCTAAGACCACCAAAAAGTAATTTATCTTTAAATTGCGGAAATAATTTTCCTGAATACATTAGTGCGGAAGCCGGCGCAACGGCAGGTGTAAATACAAGTTTCGGACTTTCAGTGCCGCTTAAGGTTTTTTCGTGTGAAACCAATGGCCATCCGTAGTTTTTTCCTGGTTTAATTATATTTATTTCATCTCCTCCGCCTGGTCCGTCAATTCCGCTAGGACCGTGCTCCGTAGAAACCATCATACCGGTTGTTTTATTCCAATCTATACCTTGGGGATTTCTGTGTCCGTATGTGTAAACAGGTGAGTTTTTAAATGGATTGTCTTCAGGAATTGATCCGTCGCTTTCTATTCTAAGAATTTTGCCGCCTAATGAATCTAATTCCTGCGCCTGGTCTTTGTTTAAGGCGTCACCTGTAGTTATATAAAGTTTTCCGTCCGGTCCGAACTTAAGTCTGCACCCTGCGTGGTATTTTGCCGCGGGAATTTTATCAATTAAAACTTTGTCTATTGATACATTTGAGCCATTGTCAACTAGACGCAGAACTTTGTCATACATATTATTTTCTTCTAAGTAAGCGTAGCAGATATATAGATATTTATTGTTTATATAATCCGGATCAACTGTTAGACCCATTAATCCTTCCTCGTCTCCGGTTATAACGTCGTTAATTGTTATTAACGGCTGGGATTTAAGAATTGTATTTTCTAATACTCTTATGCTTCCGGTTCTTTCTGTGACTAATGTTCGGGTTTCTGAAGCAAATGATATACTCCAGGGCACATCAAGATTTTTAGCAATTTCCTGAATCTTGTAGTCAACCTTATTCTCTTCCTTTTGGTCTGTATCTTGTTCTTTATTTGATTCGTTTATTTTTGAAAATGTCTTATCTCCGTTTTCACTAATGAAAAGTTTTGTAATTGATCCGGTGTTTCCTAAGTATCTTTCGGCAAATAATACTAAACCCGCCAGCAAAAAAGTAGCTACAGTTACTAGAATGAGTTTAAGGTTTGGTGTGAAATTTATCTTTGGTGTAAATCTCATAATTATTGTATTTGAATTATAACCGATTCTATTTGGTACTGCTTAATAATAACATTCACATTATTAAAAATATTTAAAGAACATATTAGTAATATTGACTGACCAATCTGTAATGTATTAATATTTTGATAAGCGAACGTTTAAGCTGCGTTCTTTTTTTAATTACTTTGGAGGCTGTTGGATGAAATACGTTTTTGTATCCGGAGGTGTTGTATCGGGTTTGGGTAAAGGAGTTATAACAGCGTCCCTCTCATTTCTTCTCAAATCAAGAGGATTTAAAGTCACCCCGGTAAAAGTTGATATGTATTTTAATGTTGACGCCGGTACTTTGCGTCCGCAGGAGCACGGTGAAGTATTTGTTACACATGA